>JAUWME010000214.1 GCA_030613285.1 Candidatus Zymogenus sp.
TGGTATTCCGAAGAAGATTCGTGCCTATTGGATTACCGGTTTGGCACCCCCGGAGTGGATTGCCAAGAAGGCCATTAAGGCCTTTGAGAAGGGAAAGTTTATATACGTACCGGGCCTCTACGCAAAGTTTACTCACCTTGTATTGGTAAAGTTTTCTCCCAGGAGACTTGTCGACTTCTTTTTTTACCACTTGCTCAAAGGGAAAAAGGGGGGTGAGGTGGTTTGAAAGCAAAACGGGTGTTAGTTACCGGCTCCAGTGGATATATTGGCGGGAGGCTGGTAAAAGCGCTCACCGATATGAAGTCTGTTGATACGGTTGTGGGGGTGGATCTGAATGCCCCTAAATTTGATCACCCGAAGTTTCGGTTTTACAAGAGAGACGTTCGCGACAATATGGATGACATCTTTGAAGATGAGGAGATAGACACAGTTTTTCACCTTTGCTGGATTCTTCCTCCCCTCCACAACAAGTCGTTAATGGAAGACATCAACATGGGCGGGACAAAAAACGTCCTTGATGCTGCTATTAAAGCAGGTGTCTCATATTTACTTTACACAAGTTCTACCACGGCATACGGTTTTTATCCCGACAACGACAACCCATTGACTGAGGAGAGTCCCCTCAGGGGAAACGATGGTTTTACATACAGCAAAAACAAAAAAGAGATTGAGGGGGTAATGGTTCAATTCATCACCAAAAACCCAAAGATCAAGGTTGCAATACTCCGCCCATGCTTTGTTGCTGGGCCTGGGTTCAAAAACCCCTTGGCAGCACATCTTATGAGAAAGGTTGTGATCCTTTCCAGCAAGAGTGCCCCTTTTCAGTACGTCCACGAGGACGACTTGATTAATATTATGACGCTTTTCTTTGAGCGGGAGATCGAGGGCATCTACAACGTCAGTGGTGAGGGGACGATGACATTTGACGAGATGGTCAAGATGCTTGGAAACGTTATTGTTCACGTTCCGCCGAAGTTGCTTTTTCTACTAAATAATTTTGCGTGGTATTTACGGCTTTCGTTTTTGAGCCAGTTTCCCAGCACTGGACTAAATTTGATGCTCCATCCGTGGGTAGCTACATCTGATAAGTTGATAAAGGAAACGGGATACAAATTTAAATACGACACAGTTACAGCCTTTGAGGATTTTGTAAGATATGTGAAGGGAACCGATGGGAAGTAGGGTCTATGTGCTGTCGCTCAAATCTGCTCAGTCTGGGAAGTCAACCTTTCCGGGACAGAATTTTTGGATATTTGGGTTTGCCTCAATGGGCGTTTTATAAATGGCACTATTGTCGGGGGGCACTGGTGTTTACCATATAAGATTTACGGATTTGCCCCAAATAGAAATTAAATTGTATTGAGACTATTAGAAGCTCGGTTTATAAAAACTCAACTTCGGGCCTCTAATAATTCCAGAGGGGATTGGCACTCCAAGGAGGTTCTCGGCGGTGTTTGATACACTGATCTCCAGCGTGTTTTCTCCCTCAATTAAGTAGTCTGTTACATCAAATCTGTAGGGCGGCCAAAGCTTTACTCCCACCTCTTTACTATTGAGGATAACTCTCGCCGTCTCCCTCACGTCTCCAAGGTCGAGAACGCCCCTTTTCCCAAAAAAACGCTTTGGAAATTTGAAAACACATCGAAAAGTTACCGTTCCGCTGTAGTTTCCTGTCCCTCTTTTTCCCCAGGAGAGAGTGGTGGTGGTTCTTTTTCGTCGGGTGATGCTGTTTTTTTTGACTCGAAAATCTCCTGTTATTACAACGGGTTCGATCCCGTGGAGTGCTGGGGGGAGAGTTGGGAAATCTGGCTGTCTTGATTTAATTCCGATCCTGTTTTTTCCCTTTCTTAAAAAATCCTTCAAATTTGTCTTACGATTAGAGATGTCCCAGAGAAAGCACGATTCGGGATTGTCGCTAACGAGTTGACCGTTGATGTAAATTTCAATGGGTTCCCCGATGTCTTCCCAGACAAGGGAGATGTTGTCGGGGATATGATCTACTGTGAAGTATGAGACTATCTCGTATTCTGATCCCGGTGGAGGCATAGAGATTGTGAGGGGGATTCCTACATAGAGGGCGGCACTTTTTATAAGATCGAACTTCTGATAGAGACCAATGCCCTTTGTTTTAATTGCTAAAGCTTCTGAAGCTATATCAGTGAGCTTGAAATCCTTCTCCATACTTTTAAAGGGGATATATTTAATCCTTTTTTCAATACCGATAATGGGTTTCAATGTATCGACTAATACGCGAATTGCACTGATGGTTAGTTTTGTATCGAATCGATACCTTTCGTCGTTCCATAGCTTTTTAAGGCTGGGATATTTAGGGGAGATGGAGGATTTTATCACCTGCCAGTTGTCGATTCTCATCATGTTTGCTTGATTGTAAATAGTCTCCCATTTACTTGGGAGGAAGAGCGTCCCAACCTTCTTTTCAGTAAGAAATGGCACTCCTTTCTTTGCGTTGGAGTTGTCTATGTGAACTACAAAAATCTTCGATTCCCCCGGCTCGAAGCTCACTTCAAATCTGATGCCGTCTTTTACAATATCAAAATCAGCGATTCCAAATGTTTCGCCCGGTTCCCGCTCCCAGGTTTCGAGTGCTACCCCCTCTTTGACAGTCAATGTCCCTTGGAATTTTTTTTCGCCAAGGTAGGAAAAAAAGTATATATCCGATGTGCCGTATTCCCTTTGTTGACTAACGAAGTTGGAGGAGTGTTTCCCCTCCATTGATGGGACAGGTAGGTCTATAGATTTCAGATGATCGATGAGGCTATCGACGTTTTTTGGTATTGACTTTTTCCTACCGCTATTTGTTTTAGAGTCTCCCATGTCGCTTTTTGTGTTCCGGAAAGAGTCTACCATGCCAATAGTATTAATTCCGTTCTTTTTTGCAACTGTAATAAAATCTTGGGTTATTCTTGTCATGTGGTCAACTTCAGGGACGATGAGAGTATCATAACCGTAACTGCCGACAGTGATTTTTCCCGGCACGATTTGGGCTGCCTTGTTTTCAATATCCTCTTCAAAGAGATAGTCAAAATCCTTCTGGTTTCTTAAGAGTTTATCCGTTATTTCCTTGATGTTGTTTATAATCTCGGTTCCCCTCTTTGTTAGAATTCCCAACCCTGTTGTGTCAATCCAAAGTGAGGTTATTGGAAAGAGGAGTAGGGTTTTTGTAACTCTTTTTGGGATGCTTGCCATCAAGCTCACCCTGGAGATGTAATCTGCAAAGATTTTGTAATCATTCCAAAATGGTTGCTGAACGAAGTGAGAGGGGGGGAAATCCCGCTTTCTTAGCCCCATGATGGACGTGTGAACAGCATGGGGGACAAAGAGGTTTATCCCCAGGGTGGCTGACCAGTCTATCGATTTTTTTAGAGTTCTTGGACCGTGCCCCCAGGTTGACCCTCCCCATATTTCGCAAAGGGCGCGTCCGCTCTCTTTTGTTCGCGCGGCGGCAGATGCAAGCTTCGGGTTGAAATTTGGAAAACCGGAGAGGGTTTGGTTTCCCATATACCCATGTCCGGCACCAAGGTAATCGGTTCCGGGGATATGCATTTCGGAGAGGGCAGAATATGGGTTGCCGTGAGAATGGGGGAACTTCTCTGGAAAATCCTCTTCTCCCAGATGGCCCGTGAACAAAAGCCCGTTTTGTTCTGCCCAGAGTCTCAGCTTTTTGTAATATGAATTTCGGGTCAGCTCAGAAACAAGGGAGTAGTAATCCCGCCTGACTTTTCTGAAATCCCCAAGATCGTGTATAAGAGACGGGAGATAATCTACAATGTCGTATCCAAACTTATTGATGAAGTATCCCAAAAATGAATCCGTCCAAGGGAAAGAACGATAGTGCTCTGGCTCGTCTGTGAAGACCCCAACTATAGGGTTTCCAAAATACTTTTTCAGGTGCTTTTCAAATTTGCTATAAACAATTTTGATGAAGTGGTCAGTAGCGTCCGGATTCATAAGATCCAGCGTTCCCCAAGATTCTGTAAGAAACCAAGGGGCTCCGGACTGGGAAAAATTGCTGTCGTTCATCCTGCGAGAAGTTACAAGGAGGCTCTTTTTTCCTTTTGTGATGCTGCCCAGGGATTTAAAACTTTCTTTCTTGATGGAGTATGCCCCGATGAATTTTTCCCATTTTTTAATGTTGGTGCCGTAGCGAAAGACAAGTCCCGATGCCGCAAAATCCGGCTTTTCGAGGATGACCCTTCCCGCCGCAGTGCCGCTGGGCCAGTTGTAATCGTCATAGAGCCATACTACCATACCGAGCTTTTTGGCGCACTTGACAATTGCGGTCAGATTCTCCCAAAATTCGTTGCTCGCAAATTTTACGGTAAGCCCCGTCCTGGGATGAAGGACCACCCCTTTGACACCTTTATCGACAAGCTCTCTCAATATCCCTTCTGTTATCTTCGGGTCCATGTTTTGGTTTAAAAAAAATAACGGGGCCGGCGAAAACTCCTTTGGAGGATCTTGAAATTTGGCATAAAGCCTTTCTATTTTACTTTTTCTGGTTGGCATTTTATTTACAAAATTGGGTTTATCCGATTATTTCAAACCTGAAATGAAAAACACAAGTTGGTGTCTTCATTTGGCGAATTCAACTATTTAGTGCAACAGACTGTTTAAAGAACACCTCGAAGGGCATTTTAAAATCAAGGGCCCTTATCGAATTTTGTCAAGGGCGGACCTAAAAACCCGATCCTCCCATTTACTCTAACTCTTAACGATTTTCTATTTTCGATCAATCTCAGTCTTTGCCCTCATCTCCTTAAGATTTTCGGCTATCTCTTGGTATCTCTTCTTGCTAAGAGGAAACAGTAGCAACGCAATCAA
>JAUWME010000499.1 GCA_030613285.1 Candidatus Zymogenus sp.
ATCACTAATTTTGTTGTTATCTTTTGTCATAAATTACTTAATCTACTCCTATATTGTCTCTTAATCTATCTCTCAATTTAGTCAATCTATTGCACTGCTATTAGCAAAACTATCATATTTATACATCTATAGTCAAGCTAAAAGCCTTTTAACAAGTGAGTATATGTAACCCCAAAAATAACCCCGAAGCAAATCCCAATCCCCCTTTCAAATTTAGTGCGATAAATAAAATATTTCAACTATTTACTGCCCAGCACCTTCCCCGTTTTGTCGATAAAAAACCACCTATCCCCAATCTCGACTGCCGAAAGCCCTTCGGAAAAACGGTTTGCCCGCTCAAATTGGGGCTCGACCACAAAGACGCCGCTACTGTCAATAAATCCCCACTTTCCCCTCACCTCGACTGCCGAAAGCCCCTCCGAAAAAGGCTCGGCATCGTCAAAGGTCGCCGGAATGACAATGTCTCCAGTCTTGTTGATATATCCCTTTTTGTTGTCAATCTCAACGACAGCAAGTCCTTCGGAAAAAGATTCCACGTCTTCATAGGCTGGCGGGATGACCATCTTTCCCGAAGGATCAATATAGCCGATTGCTCCCCCTGTCTCCACAGCGCATAGTCCCCCGGAAAACTCACACACCTCGTCGTATTTTGCTTCGATTACCATCTCTCCCGTTTTGTCAACAAATCCCCACTTTTTGACTTTTATGGCGGCGAGACCCTCGTGGAAAATATTTGCCTCCTTAAAAGCTGCCTCGATGACAAAAATTCCGTCCTTATTAATATATCCCCACTTGCCGTCCAACTCCACCGGGGCAAGCCCCCCGGAAAACCTCTTACCATCATCGAACTTCGCTTCGATTGCAATCTTGCCTGCAGGATCACCAGAGATGTCAATATATCCAATTTTGTCGTTCATCTCAAACTGGGCAAGCCCGTCTGAGAACCTCCACACATCGTCAAACTTTGGGTCGATGACAACACCCCCCGATTTATCAATGAAACCGTGTTTGTCACCGATTATTACCTGGGCGCGTCCCTCGTAAAAGTCGTAGACGGGATAGAAGAAGATGGATACCCGCGGGAAGGTTGGTTTGATGACAAAATTTCCACTCTTGTCAATGAAGCCGATATCTTTTCCTACGGCTACTCTGGCAAGACCGCTGGAAAAACTCCAAGCATTGTCGAAAAAGAGGCCTGAATCTTGGGCCGTGCCCACATTGACAAAAAGGTGGATAGTCAAAAGTGATACAAAAACAGGGACGATTATCCATTTGAATGATTTTTTCATTTTATTCCTCTCTTTTATAATAGTTTTTAAAGGTAATCCCGTGGTTGGTTTGCAAATACTATTACTATAATGGCAAATATTTTGTGAAAGTCAAGTCTTTTTGGGGGGGCTAAATATTGATTTGTCTCGATGGCAACTTTGGTGAGCGGGTTAAAACTGGTTCTTATTTAAGATGTTTTACTGGATTTCTGCTTTCCAAGGGAATGACACATAATAGATTTTACAGGATTTCTGCTTTCCAATGAAATGACACTAATGGGAAAAGCATAATGAGATTGCTTTGTCGCCAGAGCTCCTCGCAATGACATCAATGGGCAATGACAGCAGTGAGCAATGACAATTATCATTATTAGTGATATAGTTCAAAAACGAAATAGGGGTTTCATTTTAATATGTAAGTCCCACGTTTTTTCTCACAATGTCAAGGGTTTTCATCGCCTCCTCCCTCGTCTTTTGAGCACCGGCTTTTAGGATGTCCCTTAACGTATCGGAATCTTTCAAAAGCTCTTCCCTCTTTTTTCTAAACGGTGCGTAAAACTCCCAGATTTTTTCAAAGAGTTCCACTTTCACCTCGGAATATTTCAGGCCGGGGGTGAGGTACCTGTCTCTTAACGCCTCCTTCTCTTTATCATCCAGAAACAGACTCATAAGCAAAAAGACGTTATCACTGTCAGGGTCTTTTGGCTCGTTCACCCCTTTTGAATCTGTCTTGATACTCATCACCTTCTTTTTTAAAAGCTCCGCTGAGCTATGAATAATACCCAGCGGATTGCGGATTTCATGGG
>JAUWME010000339.1 GCA_030613285.1 Candidatus Zymogenus sp.
CTTGTCGGTTGGTTCTTGGATAAGCTCAAGGCCTCCCCCGCCCCCCCCACTATTTTTCAGGCTTTCAAGGTCGGCTTCATCGATGGAATCCATATCACCGATGAGGATGGTCGGGATATCCTTTGGAACGCCAATGGACAAAAGCGCGCTCCCGCCTCGGTCTGCGGCGACGATAAGCCCCACCCCATCGATGAATTGCCGGCAGAAGTTTGGTTCCAAGGCTGGGTCTTTATACATCCCTCCGGAAAAGATTACCGCTTTCATCATTTACCTTATTACAATTATCAAACTGTACGACCGCACCACATCACACCCTGTCAACATCTATCTTTTTATCAAAGCCCCTCTTGCAATAACCAGAGGAACCAAAAGAACGGCAGCAACGATTAAATTCGGAACCATATATCCGGCATTATACACCAAGGAATAGAGAAGAATATTTGACCCTTCGGGGGCGTACTCCGCAAAGAAAACAACCCCGGATAGTACATGAACAGCGTATCTTAAAACAGATCCGACAAAGACAACCAACACCGACACCAACACCACCCGTAAATAGTCAAAAGTGTCGTCGTTTTTTTTCATCGAGATTAGAGTTGCAAAAAAGCCCCCAATACCAAGGACTGTGAATGCCATGGGATAATCGAGGACCAGCTGAATTGGATGAACAACATACGCGCCGAAGAAGAGCTGACCCACTCCCAACAGCAACCCGGCCACGCACCCGGCAGTTCCGCCGTAAAGTATAGCAATATAGAAGATGGGCAGCATCTCCAGCGAGACAGAGCCGCCGTATGGTAAATGGAAAAACTTAAGATTTGACAGTGCCACTGCCAAGGCCGCCGCCAGTGCGATCTCCACCATAGTTAAGACTCGTTTAATTTCTACATTTTTTTCCATAAAAAAACCCCCTTTTTTTGGGGGGTGGTCGGCAAATTATACGAACCTGAAAAAAACTTCAAAACCTTTTAAAGTCTCTTAAACGCTATCTAAAAAGAGGGGGCCACAGTGTAAAACCCCGGCCCCTTTTTTAAACCCAATATTTATCAGCAATATCTATTCCCTTCTTCCATTACCCCATTCTCCATTCTCTTCAATACTTCGACAACCCCTTAATGCAACAACCCCTTAATGCAACAACCCCACCAACATTGCGACAGCCCTTGGGCCTCACTTTCCTACGCCGGTATTACCCGGATCAGGTTCATAGGGTTGTCATTAGACTCTCAGCCGAAACACCCCTAGTGAAACAATCTCTCAAAGAACAATTGGATAAACCATTTATTTCCTTTACGTATATCATGGTTTTTGGTATAATGTCAAGAGTAAAATAGAATAACAAATTTATTTGTTTGTTTTGAACTAAAATAATTTAGCAAGAGGAGAATGAAATGGCCAAGACAGCATGTAATGTATCTAAAAACGATCTTTGGACAGCATCGGATAAACTCTCCCCAAGAATAAAGAGGCTCAGGGATGAGTACTGGAATTTTAATGGAAGGGATTACTTCAGAAACGAAGTAATGCCCTTCACCAACGGGATGCCGTGGGATGTAGTTTTTCCGTACCACAGGTTTGCGGTGGTGCCGGAAGTCTACCCGTTTGTTCCCTGCTTTTCTGACAGCCTGTTGGCTTGCGCCAAAAAGGTCGATGTCGGCAAAAACGGTTTTTTTGAAATGTCAATCCCCAAGAGGAGGGCGACATTCTTAAAGAAGGTGGTCGAGGAGCACCTCCCTGTAAAAATCCTTGACGGTGAGTTGATTATTGGTGGACAGTTTAATTCCTCAATGTCAAACTCTCTTTCGAAGGGGGAACACAAGAAGTGGAAGAAGGGTCACGACAAATGGTGGAAACTGGCAAAAAGGGCAAACGAACTTGGCCTTGGAAACTCCGGGATCACACCGGGACACCTAATTCCAAACTACGTAAAGGTTTTAAAGAAGGGCTTTAAGGGACTAACTGAAGAATATCAGGCCGAGATAAAAAACTCAAAAGATGCCGAAAAGATTGATTACCTTGAGGCGATGATCATCGCAGCCGAGGTTCCAAGAGCCCTCGCCAGCCGTTACGCTGACGAGGCAGAAAAGCTCTCCAAGGATACCAAGGACAAAAAGAGGAAGGACGAGTTAATTGAGTTGGCAAGGATATTGCGAAAAGTCCCCTGGGAGCCAGCGGAATCCTTTCACGAGGCGTTGCAATCGTTCTGGATGACCCATATGCTTGTAATGACGGATGAATCGTATCCCGGCCCGGGCCTCTCACCCGGGAGGATTGACCAGTACCTCTATCCATTCTACAAAAAAGATATCGACTCAAAGAAGATTACGAAAGATCACGCAAAAGAGCTGTTGGAATGTCTCTGGGTCAAACACAACTACGTCTATGATTTTCAGGGACGCATTGGCGAAAACCAGGGGATTTCTGCAGGCTTTGGACAGCTTATCACCATCGGTGGTATCGATGAAAATTACGAGGACGCCAGCAACGACTTGACGTGGCTCATCCTCGATGTCATCGAGGATATGAACCTTCTGGAGCCGAAACCAAACATCAGGCTCCACAACAAGACTCCGGATAAGCTACTAAAAAGGGTATCTGAAATGCTTGCCAACGCTCAAGGTTCGCCGTTTCTCATTAACTTTGACGAAAATTCGATTCGCGGTTTAAGATGGCAGGGACTTCCCGAAGCCCGCCTCTGGGACTACGCCCCGGTGGGATGCCTTGAAAATACGCTTCAGGGGGACGACCGCTCTGGAACAGTGGATGTAAATTTTAACCTTGCAAAGGCGGTGGAACTTACCCTGAACAACGGCAAGGACATGGCCACGGGAACACAGATTGGCCCCAAGACCGGAAACCCCTTAAAGTTCAAAAACTTTGATCAAGTTATGGCCGCATTCAAGAAGCAGCTAAAAGCGATATTGGAAGAGCTTATTGACATCTACGAAATATCAGACACTTTAAGGGCAAAATACGAGCCCACCGTTTATCTCTCCACATTGGTAGATGGTTGCGAGAAGAAGGGGAAGGACGTAAACAACAGTGGTGCAAATTTTAACTTTATTACAGTGGAAGGAATTGCCCTGGGCACGGCAGCCGATTCAATGGCGGCGATAAAAAAGCTGGTCTTTGAAGACAAGAAAATTTCTATGGCAGAACTTATAGATGCCATAAAAGACAACTTTGAGGGACACGAAAAATTACAACAAATATTGATAAACAAGGCCCCAAAATACGGAAACGACGACGATTATGCGGATCCCATTGCGAGGGAGATATCACAATTTTGGACAAAGGAGGCCACTAAGCACACATCCCCCACCACGGGGAGGAAGTACCGGGCGGGATACCTCTCGTGGAACTACTGGGTTGCCTATGCCCCATTTACGGCAGCAACCCCTGACGGCAGAAAGCGGGGACAGTTTCTCTCCAACGGCATCGGGCCGGTAAATGGCGCCGACACCAAAGGCCCCACCGCCGTTACCATGAGCGTGGGAAAGCTGGGTCTGGAAACGGCACCCAATGGGGATTCTCACACGATAAGTTTTTCACCATCCCTTGTTCGAGACAACGAACGCATTGAGAAATTGATGTCATTTTTAAGGAC
>JAUWME010000155.1 GCA_030613285.1 Candidatus Zymogenus sp.
GACGGATGTCGAGACGAGGTACAGAAGGAGATACCTTGATCTCTTGGTAAATCCTGATGTCAGAAAAGTGTTTGAAAAGAGGAGTAGATTAGTCAACGCTGTCAGGGCTTTTTTTATGGATAAAGACTACATTGAGGTGGAAACCCCAATGCTGCATCAGGTTGTGGGTGGCGCAACAGCAGAGCCTTTTGTTACCCATCACAAGACGTTGCACATGGATCTTTTCCTTCGTATCGCCCCGGAGCTTTACCTAAAGCGCCTTTTGGTGGGAGGAATGGACAAGGTGTTTGAGATAAACAAGAACTTCAGGAACGAAGGAATCTCCACCCAGCACAACCCAGAGTTTACAATGTTGGAGTTTTACAGGGCTTTTGCCACCTTTGAGGATTTGATGCAGATTACCGAAGAGCTGTTTTGTAAGGTGGCAGAGGAAATTGCTGGCGGAATAAAGATAATATATCAGGAAAACGAAATTGATTTTACTCCCCCCTGGGAGCGAATAAGCGTCTTTGATGCCACAACAAAGTATGGTGGTGTGGACGGAACTGTTTTAAAAGATGAGGCAAAAATGCGAGAATTTGCAAAAGGTCTCGAAATTCCGGTTGAAAAAAAGTGGGGCTGGGGTAAGCTCCTCATTGAGATATTTGAAAAGACGGCAGAAGATAAACTAAAAGGCCCGGTCTTTATTACAGATTATCCCTCGGAGGTTTCGCCCCTTTCGAGACCCTTTGACGACAACCCGGATTTTGTGGAGCGGTTTGAGCTTTTCATCGCGGGGATGGAAATAGCAAACGGTTTTTCGGAGCTAAACGACCCCGATGAGCAAAAGATTAGATTTGAAAGACAACTTGAGATGGGGGAATTTGGGGAGGGGGTACGAGAATACGATAGAGATTACATTATGGCCCTGGAGTACGGAATGCCACCCGCCGCCGGAGAAGGTATTGGGATTGACAGAATGGCGATGATCTTCACTGATTCGCCTTCCATCCGAGAAGTTATCCTTTTCCCGCAGCTGAAAGAGAAGGAGGTCAAATGAACTACGAGCTGTTTATAAGCTTGAGATACCTGAAGGCAAAGAGAAAACAATCCTTCATTTCATTGATTACATTTATATCCATTGGGGGCGTGGCCCTGGGTGTTGCGGCCCTCATTATCGTTATTTCCGTGATGACCGGTTTTAAGGAGGATATGCAGGACAAGATATTAGGGGCCTATTCTCACATTTTGATTTTGAAGCACCCCTTTGAGGCAGAGCCCGGTATAAGAGATTACACTGTCGTGATGGAAAATATCAAGGATATAGACGGCGTTGTTGCGTCAACGCCTTTTATCTACGGACAAGTGATGTTGACATCAGGGGAAAGCGTTTCAGGAGCGTTTATTCGGGGTATAGATATTAAAACTGCTCCTGCCGTGATAAGCCTAAAAGAAGATATGGAAGGACAAATGGGGGATTTGAATGAGCTTGAAAACAGGGGCGGGATCAAGAAAAATGACGACCAACCCCATAAAGATATTGATGGAAAGGAAGAGAGCAATGTAGATGGAGGTAGTGGTGGAAAGAAAGATGGAATTATAACCTTTGATTTTGATGAGCTTGAGGAGAGGGAAACGACTGAAGACCTTCCCGGAGTGATTATCGGAAAGGAGCTTTCGAGGTTACTGGGAAGCGTTTACGGCGACGAGATAGTGATTCTATCCCCAAAAGGGGAAATAACGCCCTTCGGTTTCACCCCTAAGATGAGGCGCTTTAGGATCGTAGGGCTTTTTGATTCCGGAATGTACGAATTCGATTCCACATTTGCATTTATATCCATTTCCGAGGCGCAGTCGTTTTTCAATATGAATGAAAGTGTAACGGGAATTGAGGTCAAGGTGGACGACATTTATAATGTCGGGAGCATAGGAACTAATATTCAGGCAAAAGTGGGGCTCCCTTACTATACAAGAAACTGGATGGAGATGCACAAAAACATCTTTGCGGCACTTCAGATGGAAAAAATTGCCATGTTTGTAATACTCGCTATGATTGTTTTTGTGGCGGCGTTTAACATCGCTTCGACCTTGATTATGGTGGTTATGGAAAAGAATAAGGACATAGCTATTTTGAAGTCAATGGGAGCATCAAGCAGAAGTATTATGAAGATATTTATGTTTGAGGGCCTGATAATCGGGTTTTTTGGGACTCTCTTGGGGTTTGTCAGTGGGTTTACTATCTGCTTTCTCCAAAAACATTACGGAATTGTCAGTCTCGATCCAAGCGTCTACTATATTTCCATTCTGCCAGTAAAAATGGTTTGGACGGATATTTCCATAATCGCAATATCGTCTTTGGTTATTTGCGTTCTGGCAACGATTTATCCCGCTTGGCAGGCATCAAAGTTGGATCCCGCAGAGGCCTTCAGGTACGAATAGGGTTGCTGGGTAGATGGGGGTGCTGGGTTGGTCGATAGTGATTGTGGTTGCTGGGGTGGTTGGGATGCTGGGGGTAATCACATTAATATGGTGAGTCCAGTAAATTTGAATAGCTTTAAAGAGATTTTGATGGGAGGATTAACAAACAAATGAGTGAAATATCAAAACTCAAAGACTCAGGTGCAAAACACATGAGCAAGGGAAATTGGGAAAAGGCGTGCAGCGCGTACAAGGAAGCGCTCGACCTTGACCCAAGAGACCTTCATATTGGTCTTAAAATTGGGGATTGTTATCGTAAGATGAGCAACATAAAAATGGCTGTGAAATATTACGACAAGGTTGCCCAGATATATTCCAAAGAAGGTTTCGTCGTCAAGGCGATTGCCGTAAACAAGCTGATTCTTAAAATGGATAAATCTCATCCGGGGATTGAAGAGCGTTTGTCGGAACTTTATGATGAAAAGATAGGTCGCGTTGATGATCCGATTCTCCGAATGAAGGAAGGTGTGGCACAAACTCCGGTTGACGGCCAGGGGGAGCTTCCCAGAACAGAGCTTTTCTCTGACCTTACCCACGAAGAGTTTATGGCGGTGGTTTCTAAGATGGAATCCATCAATGTATCTCCTGACACGATGATTATTAATGAGGGAGATGAAGGAGATTCTATTTTTTTGATTGCTTCTGGGAACGTGAGGGTATTCCGGTTTGATGAAAACGACAACGAGACGTGGATTTTGAACCTCACAGAAGGGAGCTTTTTTGGCGAGTTTGGTTTCTTCTCTGAAGAAAAACGCCAAGTATCTGTTAAATCGGAAACCGACGTTACACTTTTGGAGCTTTCAAAAAGAGATGTTGATACGATCATCAAAGAGCATCCAAGAGTTAAAGATGTCCTCTTTGAGTTTTACAAAAAGAGGGTTTTAGACACCCTTGTCGCCATTTCCCCTATATTTTCTCCTTTGAATGTTGAAGAAAGAGCGCATCTCGTTTCATCATTTGTCCCAAAGGGGATTAAGAAAGGAACTGTTATCATCAAGGAAAATGACTTAGGGACCAAAATGTACTTTGTCCGCACAGGTGTGGTGGAGGTAACAACTGAAAAGGATGGAAATATCATTTCACTTGCAAAACTTGGCCCTGGAGATTTTTTTGGGGAGGTTTCTGTAATTACCGAAAAACCGAGGACTGCAAGCGTTACAGCCTTAACCAAGGTAAATTTAGTGGAGATTGCAAAAGAGGATATTGATGAGGAGATAATGTCTCATCCAGAGATTCTTGAAATCTTAAATCAATACATTCAGAAGAGGGTAGAAAATACGATAGCGGCAATTATGCAATACAAAAACAGGAAGACCGAAAGCGGACTGGTGTAACTTTATGGCACTTATTGAAGCACAATTTCTTGATAAATCGTTTTTTCAAGACAAGAAAAAAGTCGAGATTTTGAAAGATCTCAATCTTGTTGTGGAAAAAGGTGAAGTATTAAATATTCTCGGAGCCTCAGGAGCCGGGAAATCTACGCTTCTGCATATATTGGGGGCCTTGGACCATCCAACAAATGGAAAGGTGTTATACGATGGGAAGGATATCTTTCTTTTGAATGAAAGAGATGTTGCTTCCTTCCGTAATAAGCGAATCGGTTTTGTCTTTCAATTTCACCATCTACTAAGCGAGTTCACAGCGCTGGAAAACACAATGATGCCGGGATTAGTATTAGGCATGTCAAGACAGGAGTCAGAGCAAAAAGCCCATGAGATATTAAAAAGACTTGGGCTCGAAAACAGGCATAACCATAAGCCGGGAGAGCTTTCTGGGGGAGAACAACAACGGGTTGCTGTTTCCAGAGCGGTCTTTCTAAATCCCGATGTGGTGTTGGCCGACGAGCCAACGGGAAATTTGGATACAAAAACGGGAGAAGAAGTTCACAATCTCCTCATGGAGCTCAACAAAGAGTTAGAAATAACCATGATAGTTGTAACGCACAACCTAAAGTTAGCAGAAAAGAATGGCAGGTGTCTCCTTTTGGTAGATGGAAAGATTGAAGAAATGTGATTTTTTACCTCTATCTATTTTCTTGTTTCCCCAATGAGAAAATACCACTATTAATTCGGTACATTCCTGCTCCAATGGCTGGCTGAAATAAATACATCTGCTTCTCTCGTACACATCTGATGCTGATCTCACCTCGAAATTTTGCAATTTGCAGTTGAACACCAGCAACATGAATTTCCCCAAAATTTGTTATCAAACACATGGTATTTATCAAAACTTTTGCCTTGACAAAATGAAGCCTTCGATGAATTGACAAAGATGAAAAAGCTCTCATCAAAACCTGCCCAATAAATGGGGCAGGTCAACCGCCTTGAAGCAAAAAAACGGTTTGTATCGCCATTACAATTTTGAGATTGAAAGAAAGTTCGCAGAGAATTTGGGAAAGAAATGATATTAAAATGTTTGTAAAAATTCCCCTTTGGTTTAAAGTGAAGACCCCCATCGGAGAGTACAATCCCAACTGGGCTATCTTACAAAAAAAATGAAGTGTCAATTGAAAAATATGGGAATGGAGGGAACTCGTGATGACCTCTAATGATCGGAAGCGCTTTCAACCACCCATTTTTACCACCCCGACTTTGTCTTTGTGTGCAGTCGCTAATTTCACAGCAAGATCGTCTGGAATATTCATATTCCCTTTTGCCACACCGAGTTTGATTTTTGGCTTATTGTCGCCATGAAAATCGGTTCCGCCTGTAACAAGGAGTCCCAGCTTTTGTGAAAGGGCAATGTAGTTTTCAAATTCTTCTCTACTATGGCTGTAATAGTAACATTCCATCCCCATTAGACCATAATCCATCAGGGTTGTAATGAGCTTTTTGAAATCATCGCCAAATGGAATCCCCAGCGTCTTTGGGTGAGCAAGAACTGGTATTCCCCCGCTGGAGAGGATTACCTCCATAGATTTTTTTGGAGAAAGCCTCTCCTTGTTCACATAATATGGGGCGCCCTTTTTAATGTACTTGTCAAAGGCATCGTTAACCGATGAGGCAAATCCACTCTTGATCAATGCCTTGGCAAAATGGGGCCGACCCACCTGCCCTCCCCCGGCCTCCTCAACTACTTCTTCCATCGTAATAGATATTCCAGCATCGTTCAGAAGCTTTATTATCTTCGGATTTCTCAACCTCCTCGATTCTTTGAGAAAATCGAGCGTCTCAATCATCTGATCATTAGTCTCATCAATAAAATATCCCAAGATGTGCATGGTGCCGTTCCCCGAATATTCGGCACTGATTTCAATACCGGGAATGAAAAAGACGCCGAGCTTTTCGGCTTCATCATTGGCGATTGCAATTGCGTCGGTGGTATCGTGGTCTGTGATGGCAACAGCACTAAGACCAATCTCATGGGCGCACCTAATGAGTTCTTCGGGTGTCAAGGTTCCGTCGGATGCAGTGGTGTGAGTGTGTAGGTCTATCAATTTATTGTTTTATCTCCAATAATAGAAATATCTATTTTTTTCTTAATTCACTTTAAGACAAGGGGCTTAAGCCCCTTGTCTACACACAACGCGATTGTCACGTCGTTCACTTTTCTATCGAAAACATCTCTCCTCAAAATGACAGGTAGTTGAAAAAAGCATATTGAGATTGCTTCGTCGCCAGAGCTCCTCTTGAATGACATCAAAGGGAGAATAACATTATGATTTTGTATTAGCATGGATTCCCGCTTCCCAAGGGA
>JAUWME010000148.1 GCA_030613285.1 Candidatus Zymogenus sp.
TATCCCTCGATGTCTGTAACAACCTTGACTACATTTGGCGAAAAGAGATCGCCCTCCTCTTTGATGTCGGTGGATAAGGTTGACATTTTAAGGTCGGGATCATCAAGGAGAGGTTTGACGGCCTCGTCAATCGCCCACGGCTCTATGGCCGCCTCGTCCCCTTGAACATTCACAACGATGTCACATTCAATATCTTTAATGGCTTGACCAATACGGTCGGTCCCTGTCTTGTGTTCCTTGGATGTCATGACAACTTCATCGCAAAAGGGGGTGTCTGCGTTATTGATTATTTCGTTAATTTTGTCGGCAATTCTATCGTCATCTGTGGCAACGATGGTTCTATCTACCGTCTTTGCCAAGGCAGTTCTTCTGGCAACATGCTCGATTATCGGCTTCCCATCAAGTAATGTTAGGAGTTTTCCGGGAAATCTTACCGAGTCATATCTTGCCGGAATTACCGCAACTACATATGCCAAATTCTCATCCCCACCATTTTATTATTATAATTAGCTCTTTAAAGACTACAACTGTATCATTCCACCTTACAACCAATCCCAATCGGCCCCTCTCAATGAACTAAAATACAACGACATTGTCAATGTTGTCAAGGGGGAAAATAAAATACATAGATCGACAAAACCGGTTCTTCCGTTTTTTGAGTACCTAAACGATATTTTTTTAAACGGGGAAAAATGTTATTTTGGCTTAAAGATTTAATGGCATTTCATAACCAGAAGTATTCAGCTGTTTTCCGAGGAGTAATTGAAACCATTTTTTCCGCCTAATTGCTATGTTAGCAGAATCTCTAAAGAATTTTGTTAAGGGTCTCGGTCGCCAGAGGCGACGGCCCGATATTTATTCCGTTGGGGGGGCCGCCCTTGACAAAATTCGAGATTCTGCTACCCTCAAATCTATCACCTGTATATACAAAAAGTTTCTAAAAAGTACATCTTTCTTTTTCTTGAGCACGCATTAATCGGGTGAACCATAAAACTGTCCCCGTTGACAAGACCTCAAAAATTAGTGACGAATTTCAATCGTTGAGCCACGCTTTATCACCTTCAACAATTTTTCGAGGTGTTCGTTATGCAGCCTTATGCACCCCCGCGAAGTCGGCGTTCCAATCTTCTCTGGCTCGTTGGTTCCGTGCAGCCCAATCCCCGTCCAGGGCTGGGTGGCAAGCCTGATAAACCACGGACCGTAGGCATATTCGCCTTCAAATATCCACGATGAGCTGTCCTCGATGGAAACTACCTTGAACGTCCCTTCTGGTGTGCGGTTATCGCCCACTTCCTTCTTGTCTCCAAGATCCTGATTTTTTCCAATACCGACGGGGTACTCAAACAGAAGATTTCCTGAAAGGTCATAGCCTCTGAGCATAAAATCTGTTTTTTTGATCACTATTCTGATTTCGGGAATGTCTTCATCTCTCGTAAGGCCAAGCCGCGCCTTTGTTCTGGGATCGAACTCGAGACCCAGAACCACAACTACATCCTTTAGATTTTCAACAGCTGTCATTTTACCGTAGCCCACGGCTTCTCGTACCTCATTGGCCACCTTCAAAAGCTCCGCTGGGTAATAAATCTGGGTCTCATAGGAGTGGCGGTCTGCATCGTCTGGAGTGTAAAACTTATATTTTTTTGAGAGATTATTATCGATATCCACCGAGATTCTCTTGGCAAGCCCCCTTCTTCTGGTAGAGTTTAGAACCAGAATCATATTCTCCACATTGAGAGTCTCAAACGTCGGCACCACCGCATCCATTCCAAGGATAATCTGAATATTTCCCTCAGAAACCTCCTCCTGCGGTAAAAGCTTTCCCACCGTAACAATCTCTAAAATATCCTTTGCAAAATCCTCGTCTGCGGGATTAAAAAGAATCTCCGTTTCGACCTTATAGTCCGAAAGATTTTTTGGCTCCCCAACAATATATTCGTTTTCCACAAGGCTTTTGTTCACCTCTCTGGCAAGCCCCTTGACGCCGACCTTCGTACAATAGGCTCTGGCTCCGTTATATACATTCACCATAGGCTTTGTCCTATTTGGAATTATCGGCGAGCCGCAACCGATGAGATAGAGAATTGCAAAAACCACAAGACAAGAGATTACAATCTTCAATTTATAAAAGCTGACTTTTTTTATCATCTTTGTGACACCTCCAACATACCCCTCAAATTTCTTTTTAATACCTACTTTTGTCGTTCTAATCATAAATAACCAATTTTGCATTATAGTTTAAGTAACCTGCAATTGTCAACAAAAACCGCTATGCTTGCATCAATATAGCAATATTGAATTAACTAAGACAGCGCTATCTTCTTAAATGATCTTGTTAGTCCTCAATTCAAATATATAAAAATTTTTAAAACCGTAAATAAGCGGAACCTCATTTATTGTATCTCTTTACCTAAAAAGCCCTTCTTCAAACCTCAATTTATTTTACATTTCCCTTAATAATTTATTTACAAAAGAAACAAATTATAGTATAATTCTTTAAATTTGCCTATAAATGCGGTTTCATTTATGCGAGTAAACTTTCAGAAAAAAGAGATGATCATGAAGATCGTCTATTTTGGGCCGAGCCAAGGGGGAAAAACCACAAACCTCCAGCAAGTCCATTCTCATCTTTCGCCAGAAGTTAAGGGACGGTTCATGTCCATCAACACCCAGGAAGACAGGACGCTCTTCTTTGATTTTTTTGATGTCACAACATCGGCAAAAATACGCGGTGGTCGAATCAAGATACGCTTCGAGCTTTACACGGTACCGGGCCAAGTTAAATATGAGGAGACCAGAAGGCTTGTGATGAAAGGGGCGGACGGCGTTGTCTTCGTCTCCGATTCACAGGACGATAAATTGGCCGAAAACATTTATTCAAGAGCAGATTTGGACGAAGTGCTTATGCATTATCGCCAAGACCCGAAAACCTTCCCCACCGTTATTCAGTACAACAAGCAGGATCTTCCAAACATCACACCGCTTGACAAACTCAGAAAGGCTATAAACCCCAGAAACAACCCCGATTTTAGATCTGTCGCCATAAAAGGCTATAACGTCATGGAAACCTTAAACAAGTTGTCGTCAGAGATAATAAGGGTAAACAGAAAAAGATTCGCTTAACCCCCCCTACCCCCCAAGTTTCTTCTATATTTGCCTCTCCACTTGAATGCCCCCACTGGAATACTCCTGCTTGAATCCCTTCGTCCTTAAATTTAATTCCTTACCCCCCCACTATTTTGCTTATTATTATCTTGAATTTAGCAGTTTCTTGTAATAAAATGGGGTTGTATTGCTTAGTGACAATATTTGTGTTTTTTATACAATGTTTTTTTGGAGGTGTAGGATGGCTGAAAACTATATATTTAATGTTGATTTGAAAAGAAAAATTATCAAGGAAAAGATCATTGGAATGTGGAAAAAGGAGATTGCTGTTCAATATAACGAGGATTTCAAAAAAGCCGTGGCCCCACTTATTAATGAATCGTGGTCAAAACTCGTTGATCTTTCAGAATGGGTAGTCTCCGATCAGGACACAGTTGATGAAATTGGAAAGCACCTCAAGTGGACACTCGACAACAATATGGCTTTCTCCGCCAATATTGTCCCGGTCTCAGCGAAGAGACTTCAACTGAAAAGGATGTTTGTGGAAGGGGGGACCGATTCATTTAGCGATGTCTTTGAAACAGAAAAGGCGGCTTTGGACTGGCTGAAAGAAAAGGGATTCTAACCAATTTATTCGACTGACAAACAAGGTATTGAGAAATAGAAATTCCAGAGTTAATAGCAAAGCCCTCCTTTTTAAACGGGGGGCTTTGTTGAATGATCAAATTCATTGCATTTTAGTGATATCATTGTATAATGCATTTGGTAATCTGTTGATAGAAAAAATGAGATTGCACCGGTATTAGTCCAACCGAGTAAAGTCGGCATCTTGCCAGCTGGGTGGGAAGCAATATACAGTTTAGGGATATTGGCCCTGTTTCAATTTGGAGCAAAAGCCTATCTGTTTTTGCAACATTTAAGAAACTCTAATTTGAGATGATTTATTAAAAGTTAAAGGAGAAATCATGAAAAGAAGCCTGTTTCTGCTAACTCTGATTTTAGTGGTTTTTAGTATATCCACATGCTATTCAGGAGATATAGTTATAACCTCAGGCGAGAACAAGATCGGAAAGGATATTACCCTCATAGTTGAAGCAGGAGAGCACTATACCCATCCGCTGAAAATCATGAAGTTTATCACTGTTAAGACAACCCCCCAGATAGTCGTGTGGATTGAAAGCGCTGATGGTAAATATATTGAGACAATTTTTGTGACCAGCAGGGCGGGAACCCAAAGTTGGAGAAAGACTCCGGGGGAAGGCGTGCCGGCGGAAAAGCTTAGGAGGAAGACCTCACTGCCTTACTGGGCACACAAGAGGGGAGTAGTCTATAAGGACGGACTCTATCTTCCCACAAAAGATAATCCTCTCCCCGATACCATCACGTCGGCCAGCCCAAAGGCGAGTTTTTCCCTAATAACAAAAATTCCTGAGACTCTGGAAAAATTTGTTATTTTGGTTGAATTCAACAATTCCGGTGATTTCAATGAATTTTACACCGAGGACTCTAAGCTGGGCGATCCCGGCTACACCGGTGGTCGTTATGCTGGCGGCCAACCTGCAGTTGTCTTTGCGGTGGAAATTGATACGACATCAGAAACTAAGACCTATGAGATGAGACTTATTGGACACTCCAGCCCCGACGGAGAAAACGGTAACTTATATGAAGATACATCGAACATGACTACGGGTCTTGATCTTGCAAAGAAGATAACAGTGAACATTGAATAAAAAGCGTTTAACCAAACAAGTGAGAAAATCAGGTATTGTCAGATTTTTTTGTGTAAATGCCCAATACCAGTTCTTTTTGATGTAGGGTATGTAAATGCCCAATTTTATTGTTTTTTGATATAGGGTACGTAAGTGCCCAATACAAGTTCTTCTCTATATAGGGTACGTAAATTTCATATTTTCCCTTTCCGTAAGGAAAGGGAGATTCTTACGCACTTTTCCTGCAGGGCTTGTTCTCCAATATAATTCCATTTTAGGTACATACGCCTAAAGGGATAAACAGAAAATTATTGGGGGCTAACCTTTCATGGTTGGCCCCCAAATTTTATAATCTACCGTTTTAAAAAAGCACTATTAGTACAGGCTTGTCTAAGGTACGGCCAAGTATTGGTGAAAGATCTAAAGAACGGTCACCCCCCTACCCGCCCCCTAAAAGCGTTGCCAGCTTAACCTCGTCCCCATCGTTGAGTTCTTCTCTCAACCCCCTCCGTTTCCCGTTGACGTATGCAACCATCTTGAACTTTTGTGGGATGTGAAGTAAATCTATCAGCTGTTCAGGAGTTAATCCCTCCTCAAGCTCAATGTCCTGCCCCTCAATGTATCTTCTGATTATACCGATGGGACTGACCTTAATTTGCATCTGCTCCTCTTTGGCTCCGCTTTGACTGCACTATTGCTACTTGGCTCCCATAAAGATATTCTCTACCTTGCCTCCCAATATTGCAGCAACCCCTTTGTCTTAAACTATTGCAACAGCCCACTTACCAGACGGAATTTCCCTCCGTCTCCAAATCGTACTCCTTTAAAGTCTCCATTTTCGGGATTCCCTTTTCCGGGTCGATACCGGAAAGCTCGTAGAATTTCTCTTTCATCCCCTTAAAATTTATCTCAACCCCCTCCGGCTCTCCGTCCCTTGCCGGTTCAAGCATCCTGGGTGTCAGGTTGTCGTCTGCTGCGGTTCTGCCAAACCTGAAGTTCAAGAGCCTTTTTAAGAAGAAGACTCTCCTTCCGGCCTTGAGCATTGCCTCCGCATCCCAGCCATATCCGGCCACGGAGTTGAAGAGGCCCACCCACTGGGCAATGGAAACTTCGCGATCTGCAAACTGGCAGAAACAGGCACTGTTTTCGAGGGCACCCAGGGCCACAGAAAAGAGCGCCACCTCCGGTTTGTCCTCATCGGTCATCGGCTCCAGTTCGTAATCAAATCCAATGTCCGGGTGATATACAGAGCCCATCTCGATAAATAGCATTGGATCGGCAACGTGGCAGGCCCCCCTGGGACTAATGGCGTAGGACAAGGCAAGACCGTGCCCACCCCCCCTTGGGTCGTGCATTGGCGCTTCCAGTCCTTTGCAATGGGTGGTATAATCGATGGCGCCCTTCCCGATTTTATCGGCGGCCCTTTTACTCCCTTCAGCAAGAAGCCCCCCCAACTTTCCATCCTTTCCCGATATCTTCGGGAGGATAACGTCAATGACTGTTTCCATATCGCCCCAGTTAAGCTCTAC
>JAUWME010000047.1 GCA_030613285.1 Candidatus Zymogenus sp.
CATCAGGATTGGAACTTTAAGGTAGTAAAGACGGGGGATAAATTGAGCCTTGGGAAGAAGGAGCTTGTCTTTATTGAGGCGCCAATGCTCCACTGGCCGGACACCATGATGAGTTACCTTACAGAAGACAATATCTTGTTCAGCAACGACGCCTTCGGACAGCACTACGCCTCGGAGTTTATGTTCAACGATCTTGTTGATCAGGGCGAGCTTTTTTACGAGTGCACAAAGTACTACGCGAATATATTGACTCCGTTCAGTCCCCAAGTAAAAAGGAAGATTGAGGAGGTGCTCTCGCTCAAGCTCCCGCTGGATATTGTCTGCACAAGCCACGGCGTCATCTGGAGGGACAAGCCAGTTGAGATTATTCAGCAATATATGAAATGGGCGGATAATTACAAGGAAAACCAGATAACCATCGTTTACGACACTATGTGGGACGGAACCCGCATTATGGCGGAGAAGATTGCAAAGGGGATAAGAGAAGCCGATGAGAAGGTTGCCGTCAAGCTCTACAATCTCTCAAAAGCGGACAAGAACGACGTTATCACCGAGGTATTCAAATCGAAGGCAATCCTCGTTGGCTCTCCTACCATTAATCATGGGATTTTGACCGCCGTTGCCGCCTTTCTGGAAGAGATAAAGGGACTGAAATTTGTGGGCAAGAAGGCCGCCGCCTTTGGGTGTTATGGCTGGAGCGGGGAGTCGGTGAAGGTTATTTCAGAGATTCTCACAAAAGCGGGTTTTGAGCTTATGGACGATGGAATTAGGGCCCTTTGGATTCCAGCCGATGAAAGCGTTCAAAAGTGTATTGAATATGGGAAGGGAATAGCAAAGAACAACAGTTAGTTCAAAAGGCCCCCCTCGTAAAAGGCCCCCCAATAAAAGGTTCGCAGAGGATAATGGTCACACCAAACAAGCAAGGGGGGCCATCCCATATTGACTATTACTTAAGGGGCGTGCTATTGATGATATGTATCGTAGGGGCACATTAGGTTGTGCCCCTATTTTTTATAAAAGTCAACTAATAAAAAATACTTGACAAATCCTCTTATCCCGTAATTTTGCCGTAAAACTTTCAGAGATATTACGAACATAGACTGGAGAGTTTTTCCAGTTCGCCCGCAGTTTTATTAGGAAGGTTGTTACTTCTCAAACGGTTCCAGATGGACAACAACGTCGATGATCTCCGGCCCTTGCCCAAGGAGTCTCTCTTTGACCTCCTCTGAGATATCGTGACCATCTTTTACCGTCATCTCTTTGTCCACCTTTATGTGGAGATCAACCGCAAGGTTCAAGCCACTAAGGTATCGTGTCCTGACGTTGTGTACTAACTCCACCCCTTTTACATTAAGGGCGATTGTGGTGATTTTTTCGATGTCCTCTTCCGGTGCCCCTTTGTCCATAAGTGTCTCAAAGGCGGGATATGCAATTTTGAATGCGGCGCGATAAATGAAGAAAGATACAACGACAGCTCCAACGTTATCCAAAAACCCCCACGATGGATTTATTGCAGCGCCAAGAACGGCAAGGGCGGCCGGTATTGAGCTCAATGCATCGGAGCGGTGGTGCCACGCATTTGCAACAAGGGATGCGGATTTAACCTTATTGCCGACCCAGGCCGTCCATCGATATAGTGGCTCCTTCAAGACAATTGAGGCGAGTGCTGCCCAGAATGCAATCCACCCAGGGGATGAATCTTGCTGCTGGTGAAGAGTCTGGATGGAATTGAACAAAATCCCGGTGGCAACAATAACAAGAAGGATTCCAATTCCCAGCGTAACAATCATCTCCAGACGCCGGTGTCCATGAGGATGGTCGGTGTCGGCAGGTTTGCTCCAGTACCTCACGCCAACAAGAATCGCCACATCGGTTACCATATCAGAAAGGCTGTGAACCGCATCGGCAACAACGGCCTGACTGCCCCCAATTGTCCCGCCGACGAACTTTAGTGCAGAGAGAAAAATATTAACCGCCATGCCCACGATTGTGACATTCTGAATTCTCTTCCTGCGCTCAAGGTCGAGTTTTTGAGCGTCGTCTGTAAAAGGTGCTTTTTTCAATGTTGCTCTTTAAGTTAGACAGTTGTTCAAGAGTGGACAAATCCCTTTTTTGAATATATGCCATAATACGACATAAAATAGAATTGTCAAAAGGATTTCTTATATGATACAATTTTTTATTTGATTTTTGAATCAACGGTGTTATTAAGTACATTAGTTTCTTGGTGATTAGTTTTATTAAAGAGTTAAAGGAAGTGATGTTGATGGGGTTTGGTCTCTTTACCATTTCGGATATGTAAAAATAATTATAAAAGAGTGAATTTGTATTAATGTTTTGACAATATTGCTGTAAGATGCTAAAAACAGGTATCGTTTTTTCATGGGTTTTTAATAAGGAGTGATTAGGATTAAAGGCGCTTGATAGGAAATTAGATGTCATTGCGAGGAGTGAGTTCATCCTTTGGATGAGTGAACGATGTGGCAATTTCAATATGCTTTTTGGCTACAGTGGAAAAGGAGATTCTCCCGCAGGGATAGCGCTATTAAGAATATACACCGCAGGTGTAGGCGCTATTAAGAATATTTGTTATTTAAGAATACCGTCGAGCTCTCTGCGGAAGCTTTGAATGGCAAGGTGTAGCAAGGCGACGAAGAAATAAAACGTTGTTTCCTTGGAAAGCGGGAATATTATTCTGGATTCCCAATCAAGTTGAGAATGACAAAATAATGGATCCCCAGTCAAGCTGGGGATGATAGAATAAAAAGGATTTCTTTGTCAAACTAGAAATATTAAATATTTTGTAGAAGAGCCGATTTTAAACTCTTTGGAGTAGACTTTTTAACATAGGAGGAAATTATGCTGGAAACTTACGATCTAATTATTGTTGGTGCGGGAAGTGGTGGTTGTGCAACTGCAAAAATTGCTTCAGAAAAGGGTTTGAGCGTGCTTCTTATCGATAAACGAAAGAAAAAAGATATAGGCGATAAACTAACATATGACACGATCCCCGCCTATGCCTTCAGGGAGATTGATATACCTTATCCCGAAGGTAAAGAGCTTGATATGAAGATGGAGAAGCTGAAAGTCCTCTCTCCAAACAAAAAACATCATTTTGAGGCCCCTCTCGATGCATATCTTACTCACAGACTTCTTCTCGGACAACGTCTATTGAAATATGCCCTTGATGCAGGAGCAGACCTCCTTTCTGAAGCCGATGTAATAAGTCCTCTTGTTGAAGACAACTTTGTGGTCGGGGTCAAATGCATGTTGGCGGATGGGTCGGAAAAGGAACTTCGCTCCAAGGTGACCTGTGATGCAAGCGGCATCAGGGCGGTGGTAAGGAATATGCTTCCAAAAGAAATATACAATGCGGAGGAGATTCGCCCCGAAGATACCGTGCAGTGTTATCGTGAGGTTAGAGACCTCATCGGCACGTGCGATTATGTTCCGCCGTCTGATTATCCCGGGTGGTATTGTATTCTTCAGAATAGAGGATATTTTTGGATAGTCCCAGAGGGAGATGGAGAGGTAAATGTTGGATGTGGCCTCCCCATGTTTGCCGACAACCCGGATCCTGAAGACGTAACAATCGATTTTATTAATGAACATCCACAAATCTTTGGCGAGGAAGTCTATGGCAAGGGCACTGGGCCAACCCCCTTTATTCCAATGCGTGCCGATCAACCTGAACTTGTTGCAAATGGGTTGGTTCTTGTTGGAGAGGCCGGATGGCAGATCGCTACAAATTCCGGATTCGGGGTTCCCGGTTCAATTGTTGCGGGAAAGCTGGCGGCGGGTGTGGTCGCAAAGGCGATTGAAACGGGTGATGTGAGCAGAGAAAAACTCTGGGAGTACAATGTTCTGTGGAAAAAAGGACAGGGCGCAGTAAGGGCATTTACGGATGGGATTCGCTTATTAGTGCAGGGTCTCGATCATGACGAATTAAATAATCTTGTTAAATTAAAATTGTTAGGCCCAAAGGAATTCAGTCATCTTTGGAGAGATCAGACCTTCAGATATAACATTTTTGAAATGGTAGCGAAGTTCTTCAAAGGTATTGGCAATATACCTCTTCTTTTAAAGATATTTCGAGCGTTTCGAACTTGTGTGAAAATTGAAAAAATCTATCAAGATTTCCCGGAAGATGCGCGTGATTTCGATGCTTGGAAAAAAAGTAAGGATAAGGCGTATAAGAAGTTGTCTAAAATTGTTAAATAGTGGATAAATGGGTCTTAAAGAGGAGATAAAAGAAAAAGCGATTTCAATAGGGTTTGATCTCGTTGGCGTGTCGGATTTAGCAAAGGTGGAAGAGTTGGAAGTCCTGCTTAAACGAGGACTAAAACCGCCGTCTAAAATATTTCCAGAGGCAAAATCGCTGCTGATTCTGGGCGTTGTTATCTGGGACGAGGCGATGAACCTGTCGATTTCCAACGCCCGGGCAGATGGCAACAATGAAGTGGGTGTCTATTACAACATGTATTACGAGATCACCGAGACCAGGGCGTGGAGGTTGATAAGATGGCTTTCGGATGAAAAGGGAATCAAAGGGGTTCCCACCCACAAAATACATCTGAAACCAGCAGCCATGCTGGCGGGCCTGGGTTTTATCGGACACAACACCCAGGTGGTCACAGAAAAGTACGGCCCCAGGGTCAGATTTGTGGGGGTTCTCCTCAACGAAGAGATTGCCCCGGATGAGCCGTATTCCAGAGACCTTTGCAAGGAGCAGAAACTATGTCAGGAGAATTCCCGCTGTGTCAAGGCGTGTCCATACAATGCCATCATTCCGGGCCCATCGATGGGTGTGCCGTTTGGAGAGAAGGTACTCATCGATAAATGCGTGGTCTTCCAACTTCCAGCGTTAAACCTTGAAAAGAGATGGGAGAAGTTCAGTCGTCGGGTTACAGACCGAGGTTTTTTGGAATGTACTCTCTGCAATCTTGTATGTCCATATGGCAAAACTGTGGAGGAAAAGATAATCCCCCAAAAGAGGGGGATTACTATTTAAACCACAAAATTTTCAAAAATCTATTTAGTAGTGTTATCAGCTCTAATTACTATCACGTGGGTAATCCTCTCAATGAGGGAACCTTTTTTTCCACCCTCTCCCAAGGACAGCTCCGAGACCACTACCCTCCCGATATTATGAAGTTGGGATCGTCCCAAAAAGCTCTTGGTTCGAAATCCCCATGTGTCGTGGATTGCGTAATGTTTACCGTCAATCTCCCCAAGATAGATCATGACGTGTCCGGGAAGACGCAGTAGCGTGATTCCGGGGGGGGCGTCTTTAAGCACCTCGTATTTATCTTCAATGGGAGTCTCCTCGTCAAAAACCCCGATGACCACCCCAATCTTCGACTGTGATGTGGAGTTTCTGGGAAGAACAAAACCGTAAACGCTGAAAATATCTCTGGTGTAGGCGGAGCAGTCCCAAAACCCGAACATTCCCCCCCAGCCGTATGGTTCTCCCAGCATGGAGAAAGCAATCTTGATAATATTTTCCTGAGTAAATGGAGGAAATCCCGGGGCCACGGATGCATTTCTGTTGATGTAACCCCGCTTGAAGGTGAGCGCTCCATTAAATTTTCTTGATGGAACTAATACCTCAAAGGCGTCCCCGCTCTTTTTTGTCGTAGGCACCCTGGTTCCCAGTCGGAGACGTCCGGCATAAGCTTGAAGACTCCTGTCGGCGTAGAGCCCTACCCACGGTTCGGTTACCACAAAAAAAGTTTTCTCCTGCTTTTTAATATTGATATTGAGGTAGCGAAGAATTTCTACTTTGCTTTTAGCGATGGCGATATCTTGGGAGCGCACCCATCCCGATACATAAGGTGTTTCTACAAATAACCACCGCCTGTCTTTGGATTGGGCTAAAACCGAAAGGGGTGTCGCAAAAGAGAGGAGGCTCATCTGGAAATAGTCGAATTGGTAGTCATCCTTTGCCTCCATGGCAATCTCTCGTGTGGGGAGTACCCTGATGTCAGTCTCCCGAACCGTCATTCCCCACCGAACTTCTATTTCGTCTGGAAGTGTTCCGGTGTCGATACTCTCTTTCATCTTAGTGTAGAAGTTCTCTGTGAGGGGGTAGTTGTTGTGCCCCAAAAATGGGTGGGATTTCGCCCAGTCGAAAAGACTATCGACATTTGCACTAACTTCTTCGCCCTTTACTTTTACCGGTGATGAAAAAATATCCTTGAGATAAACTTTTAATTTGAGAATATCTCGATTGAAGGCGTTGATTTCATCTTCTGTCATAATTACGTTTGTCGGATTGGCGAGCCTTGCGCTCCAAAATGTTGGTGATCGCATATTTTTTGTAACCGACGGCAGGGGGGTAGTGACGAGGCTTTTGGATTCGTCAACTGTTGAAATTGTAACACATCCCGAAAGGAGGGTGAAGATGAGTAAAAGAATTGGGAGGTGTGGATAAGGTGCTGTTTTGTTTTTGAGCTTATACTTGGTATCACTCTTTTTATTTAGTATGAAGGTCATTTAAATCTCCTGCTATTTTTGGTTTTTGAGGAGTACCCGGCATTCAACAATTTTATGTAAAACAATAATGGAGTGGGTGAGTATTGCCTTTTTGTGGAATTTCATTGCGATAATCCTTTAAAGATACTAATTATTTGACGTTTTCGTATATCGGCGGTGTGGGGTCTATATTATTTTCAAAGACTGTGAATTTCTGCTATTTCTTCCTCGTAATCATCAAATTCGCCGTATGTTTCATCAATGAATTGTAGAATTTCTTCTAAAGCTTCAGGCGTAAATTGAACATATTCATTTTGTATGCCGCTTTTCTTTTTTACAATGAATTTAGTAAAGGTGTATCCATTGTCATGTGCGCTTTCCCAATCAGCGTGAATTACTTGATTCCGAAGCTCTCCCGCTTTTACTAAATTATTAATCAGTTTTTCAAATATCGGCATTTTTTCTCCGAGCATTTCTTCATGGCGAATTAAGAATCTTTTAAACAAATCAACCTTTGCTGAATAATTCATTTTGCAAATTACTATTAGACCTAAGTCGTGCATATCATCATGAAATAAATCACAAAGAGCATTGTTTAACAATTGTTCTAAAGTATTAAAGCTATGTACAATATATCCGATGAGAGGAGCTGTTTTATCTAGAAACTCCTCATTGGCACCTTCAGTATTTGTCCCCTCAAAAATGTATTGTTGAAACTGGATTTTTTTCTTTTTCATTTTACTCTCCATTATACAAGCATATTTTATTTTTGATATTTCACATTAATATTATCTTTGTACAATTATAAAGTCAATGTATTAGAAATGAAGCTGTCTTGGCATCTCTCATCTTTCTTGGCCAATCAAAACGAAGGGTGGTTATAATAAAGTCATTATTTTCTTCGCTTGAACTTTGGTTTAAACTTAGATATTATTCGTCCATCAATAAACATAAGCCCCAAAAAGATAAGCAGCATCCCACCGAAGGCGTTCCATTTCGGCTCTTCCTTTAGTATAAAGACGCCCAACAAGATGGCGCTTACCGGTATTAGAAAAGTAACCAGCAAACTGTTTGTTGCGCCGGCCGTTGCCAGCACCCGAAAATAGATGAGATATGCCAGCGATGTACAGATAACAGAGAGTGCAAGCAATGCTCCCAGCGTAGTCAAACCGGGGGTAAGGCAAAAGGGCTCTTCAAAAATAAATGCGATGGGGATCATCATTACAGCAGAACAACTCACCATCCCCGCCGATACAATGACCGGAGAAATGTCTTTGAACCTGCGTCCATAAATGGCAGAACAGGCGTAAAAAAATGCCGCGCAAAGGACGGCAATTTGGCCCACTATATGAATTGCCCATCCCGCCAACGAATCTATCCCAATTAAAAAGGCCACACCAACCCAGCCAATCAAAATGCCCGCTATCCTGTTTGGTGTCAGCTTCTCATCGCTTGTGAGAAAATGCGCCAGAAAAACGCTGAAGATGGGGGTGGTTGCGTTGAGTATTGAGGCGAGGCCGCTTTCAATATATTGCTGTCCCCAGACGATTAAACTGAAGGGGAGGAGGTTGCCAAAAAGCCCCATTATTGCAAATGTCCCCCACAAACTGAGGGAAGTGGGCATTCTTTTGCCCGACAAATGCACGTAGCCCAAAAGAGCAACGGCGGCGATGCTGACCCTGCACATAACCAATGTCAAGGGGGTTATTTCCTTCAGGACAACTTCGATGAAGAAAAAAGACCCCCCCCAGATTACGGACAAGATGAGGATAAGGCCCCATTCACTTCCGCCCATGGTTTTGTTGATTTCATTTGCTGCCATTGATATTGCCACTCCGACCCACAGTGTTCGTTTTCAATAGATTGTGCCTCTCTTGTTTTCTCGGTCAATGGTTTTTTTAATGAGTTGATTTATTATCGTTCAACTTATTCTAAAACAGGCAATTAGTCAATCTCTTTTAGATTTCCTGGAAGTGATGAAGTTTGAGTATGGTAATGTTCTGATTCAAATTCCAAGAAATTGTAAATTTCGCGTTACCACTTTTTTGATGAAAAAGGAGGTGAGATAATGTAATATAGACGTTAATGTGAAAGAGAGAAGTATTAAATTTTTTTTAGGAAAGCAAAATGAAGTCAAAAATGTTCTTATCAGGGTTCTTAATAGCTTTTATTTTGATACTCCTTGCTATTGTTCCTACAGCCAAACCCCAGGAGAAGCACCCCATTGTCATTGCGATTTCACCGTGGATTGGCTATGGGCCGCTTTATGTTGCTAAAGATATGGGGTTTTTTGATGATGTTGAGGTAAAGATAAAAATCATCAAGGAGCAGGACAAAAGGATTGCCCAGTTGATGGGGAGATACGCCCAGATTGTTGCATGTCCGGCGGGGGCGATGGTCAGAAACAGCAGAAAGGAGATTGAATTTAAGGCATTTCTTGTTATTGATGAATCGAGGGGTGGCGACGGACTTGTTGCGATGAGGGGGATATCAAATATTCGTGACCTTGCGGGGAGGAAGGTCTCCATGGTTCTTAATTCACCCAGCGAGTTTTGGTTTGATATGCTTTTGGAAAGGCGGGACCTTGAGTACCTCAAGGAGGAGATAAGGTTTGTTAATATTGAAGGGTTAAAGGCCCTCTCTGCTGCACGGGCGGGTGATGTTGATGCGGTGATTGGAAGGGAACCGTTTTTGTCGTCTGCAGTTAGAGAATTTGATGGGAGTATAATCGCCTCCAGCAGCGAGACCCCCGGACTTATTGTGGATGTCCTCTTTTCCCAAAAGGAGACGATCGAGAGAAGGCGCGGTGATTTTGAGAAAGTTGTAAGGGGTGTGTATCGGGCGGTCAATTGGATGGAGCGAAATCCCCATGCGGCAAAGAGGATTATCAAAAAATATCTTGGGGAAAACTACAGGGTTGCCTCCGACTTTGACAACACCTTTTCTGCTGTGGCCTTTTACAACCGGGGAATGAACATGGGCTATTTTGGCACCGAGGATGACCCTGGGGATTTTGAAGATACATTAGATGAGATTATCGATTATTGGCAGGATAAGGACGAGCTTTCGTGGAAGCCTGACCCTGAGGACTTTATGGATTTTTCACTGGTGCCGACGTACGAGTGATTGAAATTAACTATTTTGGAGATATGTGTGAGTAAGAACAAGATAGAAGAGGTCGAGTTTAGTGGACTGGGGGTTTCGTCCGGCGTGGCAATGGGGAGGGCGGAGCTTTACTTAAACGAGGTTGACGAGATTTTAGTAATCAACATTGCCCCGGAGGATCGAGAGGCCGAGGTGGAGCGT
>JAUWME010000044.1 GCA_030613285.1 Candidatus Zymogenus sp.
AATCCCGATTGTAAGATCCCAATAGAAACAGTTGGGCGGTTTTATTTAACAAGAGACTTTATCAATTCAACCCCCGACTGGGCGTCTTCACCGTAGCCGTCGGCGCCAATTTCGTCCGAAAATTTCTTGTTCAAAGGGGCGCCCCCCACAATCATCTTGAATTTGTCTCTCACCCCATTTTCAGAAAAGACGTCGATGGTCTCCTTCATAGCAGGCATCGTGGTGGTGAGCATGGCGGACATCCCGATGATGTCTGGGCTAAACTCTTTTGCTTTTTCAAGAAACGTCTCAGGGGTGACATCCACGCCCAAGTCGACAATTTCAAAACCGTTTCCAGAAAGGAGGGCTAAGAGTATCTTTTTTCCTATATCATGAATGTCACCAGCAACGGTTCCCAACATGACTTTCCCCTTGGAAGTATAGTCCCCCTCCTTCAAAAATGGCTCAAGGAGAGTGTATGAATTGTCATATGCCTTGACGCACATGAGTACATCGGGCAGGAAATAATCGCCATTGCTAAAGAGCACCCCCACCTCGTCAAGGGCAGGAACGAGGGTATTGTTCAAAATATCGGCGGCGGTGATTTTTAAATCGAGGGCCTTTTTTGTCAGTACTCCGGTCTCTTCAAAATTCATCTCAATTACAGATTCTTTCAATTCATCAAGGATTTTGTTTGTCATCTGAAGCTCCCTAAAATGTCCAAAATTCCAAATTTAAGGCAGAGTATCTTAAATAGAATATCTGTTAAACTTATTGATTAAATTATCCAAAAGCATCAAGCCTCCCATTCGGCTGCATAGAAATCATCAATTGAGCGACTTTTTACCATCTCGCAATAGTCCTCAAGCTCCTTTTTAAGTTTCGGATCGATGTCCTTTGGCGTATGGTTGGCAAGAATTTTTTTGGCCTTTTCCCTTGCCAAATCCTCCATATTCATCTTCCCCTCCTTTTCCCAGATGTCTCTTTTTTCTATACTTGCCAACTTTGGAAGGAAGTGTTCCTTGCGGAAGTTTTGCTGGGTATGTCTTTGAGAGATGAAATTTCCGTCCGGCCCCACTTTTTCAATAATATCCATAGCCAGCGTGTTGTCGTTGACATCAATGCCCCTTTGCGCCCTCTTTACGGCACCGATAATTTCGTCATCGATGACAGAGACCTCGTGGGAGCCACCTACGGATGACTCAATTGTGCCGACACACGTGATGTAGTTTGCTCCGGCCATGGCAGCCATCATAATCGACCGTTCCCTCTCGATGCCGCATTGGATATCCAGCACCTTAGATTCCGAGGCCCCCGCCACAACCCTGCAAGGAATGTCATAGTAGTGGGCAAGCTGGGTGCTGGCGGTGCTTATCATTCCTGTTTCAATGGAGCCGAGATAGACAGTACCTCGTCTCATCTCGGCTATTGTGGAGACACTTCCGTAAAGGACTGGGTTGCCGGGGTTTACAATCTGGGTCATAACAAGATGAGAGAGGATCTCCGCATTGTGTTGTGCCAAAAGTCCCGCAAGGGTTACTGGGGCCGTGGTTCCAGCCATTGCCTCCGGAGAAGGAATTACCGGCTGTCCATGCTGGGCAAGAACCATCATCCCCTCAATCTGAACCTGTGAGGTAGAAAGGGGACTGTGGATGCTGACGATGGAGATGAAGGGGTGCTTTTTCTTTATGGCATCCTTTCCCCCCATAACAATCTCTGTCATATTCATCATATCGGTGGTGCCCATCACCCCGTAGGCACCCATCCCGAAAGATTTGGTGCAGTTCTCTGCCCAGCCCCTGATAGTCTCTGAATGAATCGTATGCATGGGTATATCGTGGGGCCAGTAGTCCATCTGGTTTGAAACGATGTTATCGAGATAGTCAAATAGGATGATGTGATCGATGGTGTCTTTTAGTGTAGTCGGGCGGTACTCCCCAGTTTCAAGGTCGTACATATTTATTGCTGTTCCAAGCCCGCCGAATATCTGTGTGTCAGGATTGACCACCCACTCTTTGTCGGGGTCAGCCCCGCAGATTACAAATTCCCGGGGACATTTCTTGAGGTAGTCTTCCACAACTTTTGGGGGAAACTTTACAATGCGCGTTTTCTCATCAACCTTGCAGCCAACGTCAATGAGCATCTGCCTCATCTTTTTTACCTCAACCTTAATTCCCACCTCATCCAATAACTGAAGGGACAGCCCGTGAATCTGCTTGATCTCGGCATCGCTCAAAACCTTAAACTTTGAACTCTTCATAGTTTCACCCCATAACATTATCTATAAACATTTACAAAACAAAAACCATTTTCGCCCGAACTTTTTATTTGACAACTTTGTGTTGGTGAAAATTGCTAAAATATTATACATTACAAATCAAATTTGTCTAATCCTTTTTCCCTCGATAACGTTTTTTTTATCCTGTACAAAACATGGCCTCCAGTAGCCTTTAAGAGCCTCGATCCATCAAAGTGGTTTTTTCTCAGCATCATTTTGAATGCCTTCCACTGTTTTGGGTTTTTATAAAACCCAATTAAGAGATCGTTGTATCCCCAGACGAGGCTCTCTCTCTCGCTCGTATCGGGCCAGAAGACAAAATTCATGGCGTTCATCTTTTCCCACTCCTCCTCAAACACCCCATGTTTTCTGATGTCCTTGTATGTCTCTGATCCCGGATAGGGGGTATATTTTGAAACATTGAGAAGGGTAAACGGGAGGTCTGATATATAATCCTTGGTTTTTCTAATGCTTTTAACCGTTTCTCCGGGTGCACCGACAATAAAGAGTCCCTTTACATGAATCCCAGCCTCACTGGTCATCTTGACGGCGTTGGTGGCGGTTTCAAGAGAAAGGGACTTTTCCATAGATTCAAGGAGAGCTGGGTCTGCCGATTCAATTCCGTAGTTGACCATCCAAGCCCCGGCCTTTTTCATCAGCTTTAGTTGCTCCAAGGTTATAAGGTCTGCCCGAACGTCCGAGTTCCAGGTTATAGGAAACGGCAGTCTTAAAATCTCCTCAAGAAGTTCATTGAAGTGTTTTTTGTTTGCGGTGAAGTTGTCGTCGTAGAATATGATGTGGTCGATTTCGTAATCGACCTTGAGGCGTTTTATCATGTCGATGATGTACTCGACGCTGTGGTGGCGGTATTTTTCTCCAAAGACGGAGCGGTCGCAAAATGTGCATGAAAACGGGCAGCCTCTGGATGTTACAAGGGTTGCCGCCTTTCCCTTGGGGGAGTGAAATATCGGCGGGGAGTAGAGGCCGGGAAAACCGTTGAGGAGCTTGAAAGGTGGTGGTGGGATGGTGTCAAGATTGGATATTAGAGGAGTTCGCTCATTTACGACAATCTCGTCTCCGTCTCTGTAAACTATTCCCGGAATTTTCTTGATTGCGGGATTTGCAGGATTTGATATCCCCACAACCAGTGAATTGAAGAGGGTGGCGGCCATGGCCTCTCCCTCTCCCACAAAGGCGTAGTCGAAAGCGGGAAATCGGGACATTGTCTCTTTTGGAATGGCTGTAACGTGGGGGCCTCCCAAAATCGTCACAGGACTGGGAGAAATACCTTTTAATTTTTTAGACAGCTCAGCTATCTCGTGGGCAAAACCAACAGACGAAGTGTACCCAGTAAAACCAAGAACCGCAGGAGATAAAAGGCGAATCCGTTCCACGGTTTCGGCAACATCAAGTCCCAGGGCCTGGGCGTCCAATATTTTTACGTCCATCCCCTCTTTTAAAAGCACTCCCGCCAAGTAAATTATCCCAAGCTGGGGCAGCGAGTTTAACAGCGGAAGGCGGTATCTCGTCTTCCTGTCAACAGCCTCTGCCGGGGGATTGATAAGGAGTATCCTCTCTCCACGATTAATCTTCGCCACAACCTTTTTGCTTTTTGTGCCTGTCAAACGAAAATTCCTTTTTAGAAATCAAATTTAAAATTTTGAAAAACTAAAGTCGTACCTCAAGGACGATGCAGGTGTTGGAGCGAATCGTTGAGATATTGCTTGCCGCAGCATCAATGACATAGTCGGGCACTGCGGAAGAGAAAAGCGAGGTACCAAAATCTTCGTTTCAGAAAACAGCTTTTCAAAGTTGTTGCTCAGATGTTTTGCCGGATTCCCGCATTCAAGGGGAATGACAAATAGGGTTTTTTGTAGTGGAGAGTATAACACAATTAAAAGAATTTGAGAACAATTTCCCTCGATTTTTCTAAAAAAGAGTAGGGGGGTGTATGCGAAAAGTTTTTAAAAAAAAGAGTAAAAAATACCTTGAATAATGGCGATGTATAATATAAAATCCTTAAAGAATTACACGATTACACTTTTTAAAAAGGGTTGAGACAGAGATGGCAAAGATGATGGGGGCAGATATCCTCCTTAAAGTTCTCACAAATCAGGGGGTAAGTACCATATTCGGTTATCCGGGTGGGGCCACGCTTCCCATTTACGACAGGTTGGAAGATTATAATATCCGCCACATCCTTGTCCGCCACGAACAGGCGGCGGCCCACATGGCAGATGGCTACGCAAGGGTGTCGGGGGAGGTTGGTGTGTGCCTTGCCACAAGCGGCCCCGGCGCCACAAACCTCGTTACCGGGATAGCCACGGCATATCTCGACTCTTCTCCGATTGTGGTTATCACAGGCCAAGTGGAGAGACGCTTTCTTGGCACCGACGCCTTTCAGGAGGTGGACATCGTCGGGATAACGATTCCCATCACAAAACATAACCAGCATATAATGTCGGCAGCAGATATAACCCCGGCATTGAAGACGGCGTTTCTGCTGGCAAAGAGCGGAAGGCCGGGCCCTGTCCTTTTGGATATACCAAAGGATGTTTTAACCGAGGAGACTGAATACGACCCTGACATTGAGGCGACACTGGAGGGTTATAATCCCATCATAGCTGGCCACGGCGGACAAATAAAGAAGGCTGCAAATCTCCTCATGTCGGCCAAAAGCCCGGTCATCGTGGTTGGTGGAGGCGTTATCCGCTCCGGGGCAACCGATGAAGTGGTCGAACTTTCAGAACTTCTTAGTGCACCGGTTATGACAACACTCATGGGAAAGTCGGCAATTCCGCAATCGGTTGAGCATTACCTTGGCATGATAGGTATGCACGGCACAAAACAGGCAATGGATGCCCTAAAGAGCGCCGATGTCATCTTTGCTGTGGGCGCCCGTTTTGGTGACAGGGCCGTTCTCTCCTACGACAAATTTTCAAACCTCGCAAAGTTTGTGCAGATTGACATTGACCCTGCAGAAATTGAGAAAACCATCAAAGTAGATATACCGATAGTCGGTGACGCCAAAAACATCCTTACCAAGCTCATTGAGAGACTAAAGGGGGATGACTCGATAAAGGAGAGAAAAAGGGAATTGGTCAAAAGGGGGATTGAGCTTTATGAATTTGATGAAGGGATGAGTATCCCCTCAATAATTGAAATACTCTCCGGGATGGAAGGCGACTATATTGTTGCCACAGATGTTGGCAGGCACCAGATTTGGGCCGCCAGATATTACAACAGTGCGGGACTTGGCACTGGGATGTTTCTTACATCTGGGGGTTTGGGGACGATGGGATTTGGCTTACCGGCTTCCATTGGGGCCAAGGTGGCGTATCCTGATAAGAAGGTGGTGCTGATTACTGGCGATGGGAGCTTCATGATGAATATTCAAGAGTTGGCAACCTCGTCACAACACAATATTCCAGTGGTTGTAATCATTATGAACGATCATCACCTGGGAATGATCCGTCAGCTTCAGGATACCTTTTACGACGGTAAATATATAGAGTGCACTTTTCCTGATAACGTGGATTTTGTTGAAGTGGCAAGGGGGATGGGGCTTGACGGTGTGAAGGTTACGGATATAAATGACGTTAAGGGTGCGATTGAAAAAGGGCTTGAATCTGATTCCACGTTTGTGATAGATTGTATTATTGATTCTCAACAAAACATCCCGTATCAGTCTTACGATAAATGAGTTGTTTTAATTTGGTTGCTTGAGGATTTTTACAAGAGTTTTGAGAAAACACTATGCAAAAAATAATTTCGATATTAGTTGAGGATAGACCGGGTGTTTTGATGCGCATCGCAGGGCTTTTCTTCAGGCGTGGTTTTAACATCGAGGCCCTTTCTGTCGGCAGCACCGAAATTCCGGGAAAAAGCCGATTTACCATCACCGTTGATGGCGACGAAGCGGTTTTGGAGCAAGTGAGAAAGCAGGTGCAAAAGCTCCTCTATGTTCACAGGACTGCGGAGCACGATCATAAAAATTCCCAGCTTCGAGAATACGCCCTTATCAAAGTAAAATTTTCTAATAAAATAAAGACGGAGGTGTTTCACCTCGTGGAGTTTTTTGGGGGAAAGGTGCTGGACATCTATGATGAGACGGCTATAATTGAAATAGCAGAAGAGGAGTCGAGGATTGATATGTTGTTTGAACGTCTGGAGCCCTATGGAATAATCGAATCATTGAGGACTGGAAAGGTCAGTATGTTTCGGGGTACAAGGTCCATTAATCCTCAAAAGTAGGTTTAGGACTCACTCCAAGAAAGGGGGGTTGGATTTTTTTGTCAGGCTACTTTTTGTGTAAATAAATCGAAAATAGTCACTCGATTTAATGTTACTCGATTTAAAAGGGTAAAAAATATGGTGAAAAAACTTGAGAGGGTCTTGAGGATATATCCAAAAGAGGATGAACAGGAGTTTACAATCTCAATTCTTTGTGAGAACAAGCCTGGGGTAACCGCAAATGTTAGTAACCTCATCAGCAGGCGTGGGTTTAACATCACTTCTTTTATTGGTGCCAGCACACAGACAGAAGATGTTTATAAGATCATCATAAAATTGATGGCTACTCCCACAGGTCTAAAGGGGATTGTAAAGCAGATTGCAAAATTGATCAACATCATCGAGGTAAGAAATTCTTTCAACGAGGAGTTTTTGGAATACGAGATGTTACTTGTGAAATTGAAATACAGCATTGAGAAGCATGGTGATATTTTGCAGGTGGTAAACCACTACAACGGCGAGATCGTTGACCTTCACGAAGGGAGTATAACTATTGCATTTAACGGCACGCCCGAAAAGGTGGAGACGATCTTTGCATTGATAAAACCTTTCGGTTGTCTTGATGTTGTCAAGTCGGGAATTGCAGTGATGAGAAAATATGAGGATGATGGAGCAGATTGTTAATAGTGAGCTGATTACTTAAATACTCTTTGATTTGAAATTTAAATGAAGTAGTTTTAGAAGAAATAGTTTTAAAAGAAAAAGTTTTTGAAAAAAAGGCAGGTTTTAATTTATTAAATCTTTTTTAGGAGAGCACTAAATGGAAAAAAAACTGTGGCATAAGTCCTACGTAGAGGGCGTTCCGGAGAACCTCGATGTTGATAAGATCAAGGTTTCAGAAGCCCTAACGAGGTCTGCAAAAAATTACCCGGACAATGTAGCCTTAAACTACATGGGCAACAAGATAACCTACAAGAAGCTTGATGCAATGGTGAACCAGTTTGCCAGGGCCCTTGTCGATCTGGGGATTAAGGAAGGGGACAAGGTCGCAATTTGTCTTCCAAATCTCCCCCAGACGGTAATTGCAAACTACGCCATTTGGCGTATAGGTGCGGTGGCAGTTCAAAATAACCCCCTCTATACGGAAAGGGAGCTTTCCTATCAACTGAACGATTCTGACTCCAAGATGATAGTAACGATGGCACTTCTTGTTCCAAGGATTGAAAAGATCAAGTCTGAAACGAAGATTGAAAAGATCATCGCGTGTCATATCAATTCCTATCTCCCCTTTCCAAAGAAACAGCTTTTCCCCTTTGTAAGAAAGGCAATGCATAGGAAGATTACCCCCACAGACGATCTTTTGGTATTTCAGGATATTATAAAAAAATATTCCTCAGATCCCGTATCGGAAAAAAGCAAGTGGGACAAGCTCTCGACACTTTTATACACCGGCGGTACGACGGGAGTAAGCAAAGGGGTTATGTTGTCTCACGAGAACATCAGCACAAACGCACAGCAGTTGGTTAATTGGTTTCCGGAAATCGGCGACACTGATGTCAGGATGGTGGGGACATTCCCGATATTCCACTCGGCGGGCTTAACAGCAATTCAGAACGGGTGTATATGGAAGGCATGGGAGCATATCATGATTCCAAGGCCCGAACCCAAGGGAATAATCGACATTTTAAAGAAGGAAAAGCCAAACTGGCTCCCCGGGGTTCCCACAATATTTGTGGGGCTTTTAAATGAGCCCGAATTTAGAAAAATGGACCTTACCTTTATCGAGGGATTTGTCTCTGGCGCAGCGCCTTTGGCGACAGACACCATAAGAGATCTTAAGGAGCTAACCGGCGGCGCTATCATCTGCGAGGTCTACGGACTTACAGAAACAACAGTATTGGCCACAGCAGGGCCCTGGGGGGGTGAGCTAAAGCCCGGGAGCGTCGGTGTTCCCGTTCCCAGCACAGACATCAAAATTGTTGATCTTGACAAGGGAAAGAAGAAGATGAAGACGGGAGAAGCGGGAGAGATTCTAATAAAAGGGCCACAGGTCATGATGGGTTATTATAAGAAGCCCAAGGAGACAAAAGAGGTTTTAAAGGATGGTTGGTTATATACCGGGGATATCGGTGTATTTGACGAAGACGGCTACATTACAATCGTGGACAGAAAAAAGGATATGATAATCGCAGGCGGTTACAATATTTATCCGGTGGAGATCGATGATATTCTCTTTGACCATCCGAAAATTTTGGAGGCCTGCGCCGTGGGTGTTCCCCACGATTATCGCGGCGAGACAGTTAAGGCCTTTGTTGTAATTAAGGATGGTGAGACCTTGACCGAAGAGGAGCTGACCAAATATTGTAAAGAGAAGATGGCGGCATACAAGGTTCCGAAGATAATCGAGTTTGTTGACGATCTTCCCAAGTCCGCTGTAGGAAAGATCCTTCGCAAGATACTCAGGGCACAGGAGATTGAAAAAGCGAAGAAATAGACTGTCCCAAGGTTGTCCCGAATTTGTAGAGCAACTTTCCTGCAGGTTTTGATAAGGGGCTCCGCAATATAGGTATGAGGGGAGGCTGTATTATTGGCGCAAGGGGGGTTCTGCATTAGAGATGTGAGAGGGGGGTGCTATAGCTCCTCAATAGAATATGACATTCAAATCCATTTAATTGGAGGGCGCTTTGCCATCAATATCTTGATGGTGGGTGCCCTCTAATTTTTTATCTTTCATTCAAGCCTCTTTGGTTGAACAGTGACCCTTTCAGTGCGTATGACCAGAGTCGCAATGAGTGTCTGTCTTGGCATTGTCATCGGTGGAACAACAGTCGTCCTGACATCCCTTCTTCATGCCATATTTCTTAAATATTGCTACGGCAAGGAGCAGGGCCACAATTAGTGCAAAGACAACCTTTACCGGCTCTCCAATAAACTCCGAGGCCTTGCCAGAGTATGCCATGGGAGAAATTTTGAAGGTTGTGTAGAGGTAGTCGGTAAAGAGCCCCATTGATACCGAAACGGCAGCTATCGTTGTGAGGTAGATAGCGGCGGAGCGTTTTCCGAGGGTTGCACCCACAACAGATAGGGATGCGAGGTTTGTTGCGGGGCCAGCCAAGAGGAATACAAGCGCCGCGCCGGGGCTTACTCCAGAGAGGATTAGGGCTGCTGCAATGGGTGTAGAAGCAGTTGCGCAGATGTACATCGGTATCCCGGCAAGGAGCATAATCAACATAGAATGGATACCTCCGCCGAGATAACGCTCCATCAACTGCTCTGGCATAAGATACGTAATTGCCCCCGCCGCAATAATTCCGATTGCAAACCAGAGAGCAAAATCTTCAAACAATTCGCCAAATGAATATTTCACCGATGACATAAGCTTTTGATAGAGGGTGTGGTGGTTTCTGTGAATCTCTATGGGGCAATCGATGCCGTCGCAACACCCATCTACCTTGCAGGTGATGTCGGCTTTTTCCAGATTGGATTTGAAATCG
>JAUWME010000430.1 GCA_030613285.1 Candidatus Zymogenus sp.
CAAACCCTAAACCACTCAACACCCCAACCATCCACCCAGCCAATCCACCTCCCAAAAAAAACTACCCAACCCCCCGACACCCCAAAACTACCCGACCCCCTCAGTCAAACATTCACCCCCCCCCGACAGCGGATTGAATAATCCTCGGAAAGATTAAAGTATAATAGAAGGGGTTTGTCAAGAAAAAACTGAAAAATAATTTATTTAATGATATTTATCACTTGACAAACCCCATTCATAAAAATATAATTGAGCGGTATTCAAAAATGGCACGTTGCACCCCGTTGATTAGGTTCATTTATGACAAAAAGTGTAGTAAAAATGAATGACGTTCAAAATGAGATAAAAAAGATTGCCACGAACCTCAAGAACAATAAAGATGAAGGTAGCAAGAAGCGGAGGATCATCGCTGCGGCAGAGCAGATATTCGCACAAAAAGGGTTTTTCGAAACCACAATCTCTGCTATTGCAAAAGAGGCTGGCGTGGCAGAGGGAACGATATACGAGTATTTTGAAAACAAGAAGGATCTCCTTTATGCCGTTCCAGAGCAAAACACCATTGAGTACGCCGACTTTGCGTTAAATCACCTTCAGGGAATAAAGGGAGCCACAAACAAGATAAGAAAGATAATATGGTTTCAGCTCGACTACTTTAGAACCCACAGAAACTATACAAAGCTGATGATCTTGGAGATAAGGAGAGGGCCCGATTACTTTAAGAGCAAGGCATATGAGAACTTGAAGCTCTACTCCGATCTGATTTTGACAATTATTAGAGAGGGGATTAGGGACGGGGAGATTGTTTCAGATGTCAATCCGTATATTGTCAGGGACATGATACTGGGAACCATCGAGCATATTTCAATTCCTTGGCTTGTTTTTGGGCGGGAAATTCCCATTGATGACCTCGTGGAGGACATCTGCAAGGTTATCTTCTCTGGTCTCTCCTTAAAGGACATGACATTCTAAAGATCTTTTAAGTAAATACAAAAAGAAGTAGCGATTTATTTATCATAGGAGGATTTAATGGCAGACAAATCAAAATTGGGAACGGAATTTCCCACTTTCTCTTTTGAGATAGAGAAAGGAAAGATCGCAGAGTTCGCCATGGCGATCTCGCAAAAAGACAGCAAGGAACAGGTTGATCAGATCTATGTAGATCAGAAGGCCGCAAAGGATGAGGGTTACGATGATATCGTAGTTCCCCCCACCTTCCAGACGTGCTTCTCCCTCTGGGGGAGCGGCGGACTCATGCCGATGATAACGGCATTGGGAATTAACCTTGGCAGACTCCTTCACGGCGAGGAAGAATACGAATACTTCAAGCCTATTCATCCGGGGGATGTGATCACGTGTAAAACGAAGGTCACAGATATGTACGATAAGGAAAAGAAAAAAAAGCCCGGAACATTCATGGAGTTTACCGTTCTTAAAACCGAAATGACAAACCAGAAGGGTGAGCTGGTCATTAAGGCCAGTACAACCCTGGTTGAAAGGTAGGAGGAAAAAATGGCAAAAGAAATGTATTATGACGATGTCAACGTTGGGGACGAAATGCCTGTTTTTACCTCGGACCCTTTGACCAGAACAAATTTTGTCCGTTACGCAGGCGCTTCGGGGGACTTTAATCCCCTCCATCACGATGCAACCTTCGTGAAGTTGTTCGGCATGGAAACAGTCATCTCCCACGGGATGCTTGTTATGGGAGTTACCGGACGGGCTGTCACTGATTGGATTCCCCAGAAATATCTAAAATCCTTCAAAGTCAGGTTTGCCGGAATGACTCAGCCCGCAGACATAAACGACATGGAGAACACTACAGCCAGAGCCACTATGACAGTAACAGGAAAAGTGGTAAACAAGACAGAAGAAAACGGTGAGAATATCATCGAGTGTGAGATTCAGACAGCTGACGGCAACGGCGAAGTAAAAATCACCGGCATGGTAAAAGCAGCCCTACCCACCAAATAGAACCCTCCCTCCCCCAATATTTAGGGGGGCTGGTGGAGGAAGTTGGCGACTATGGGTAAAGAATCAGGTATTGTATGAAGGGTCAGGTACTATTTGTGAGAGAGGAGTCGTAAAGGAGGGAGTTGGTAGTTATGGGAAGGTGTGGCGGTCTCGTGAAAAGTTTGGCGAGATGACACAAAGTGGGGCTGTCCAAAAGACGGGCTTATCCACATCCCTTGCCCTAACCATAAAAAGGGATGAGGTTTTAAAAGATTTTAATTTATTAACTCAACTAATTTCAGGAGAGAACAATGGCAGAGATTAATTTTGATGGAAGAGTAGCAATTATAACGGGTGCTGGCGCAGGGCTGGGAAGAACCTACGCTCTGGAGCTGGCAAAGAGGGGATGTAAGGTTGTGGTAAATGACCTCGGTGGCTCCAGAGACGGTACCGGCGAAAGCAAGTCCGCCGCAGACGCCGTAGTCGATGAAATCAAGGCCGCAGGTGGAGATGCCGCCCCCAACTACGATAACGTTGCCACAATTGAAGGTGGTGAGAGCATTGTCAAGACAGCTATGGATAACTTCAGCAAGGTAGATATCGTCATCAACAACGCTGGAATCTTGAGGGACAAAAGCTTTTTGAAGATGGAAGAGGGTTTGTGGGACTCCGTTATGGCAGTGCACTTAAGAGGTGCCTTCTGCGTAACCCGCCCCGCCTATGCAGTAATGCGGGAGAACAGCTACGGCCGCGTTATCTTTACAACATCAGGAGCCGGCCTTTACGGTAACTTTGGACAGTCGAACTACTCGGCGGC
>JAUWME010000368.1 GCA_030613285.1 Candidatus Zymogenus sp.
CAAAGGGCCTTAAAATATTGGATGGGAAGCTCATTGACTTTGTTATGAACGATAAATGCGCTGCCGGAACCGGGAGATTTCTTGAGGTTCTGGCGGTGACCCTGGGGCTTAATGTGGCGGATCTGGGCCCAATCTCTCTGGAGGCCAAAAAGTCGATAGCCATAAGCAGCATCTGTACAATATTTGCAAAAAAGGAAGTTGTCACATACCTGTCAGAAGGCGCTGCCCTTCCCGACATCATAGCCGGGCTTCACAATGCCATTGCCGGAAGAGTCGTCAGGATGGTCAACAGGCTCAAGATTGAACCCGACGTGGTACTGACCGGGGGCGTTGCAAAAAACATCGGGGTGGTCAAGGCCGTGAGGGATCACGTGGGACATGAGGTCTCTATCCCGCCGGATCCACTCATAACCGGTGCGATGGGAGCTGCAGTTCTTGGTCGGGAAAAGACAATGAAGGCGGTTGAAAAAAACAAACCCCTTAAAGTGAAAAAGAGAGTCATCGAAAAACCGGTTTTGTACGGTTAGCATAGGTTTAATATGACGTGGTTTATGGGCATAGATATTGGATCTGAGAAGAGCAAAGGGGTTGTCGTGAAAGACGGCAAATTAGAGGCTGAGGCGACTCTCCCATCCGGTTACAAGTATGGAGAGACTGCCGAAAGTCTAAAAGAAAAGCTCATCGAAAGTCTTGGGATAACCTTTGAAGATATCACGTTTACGGTGGCCACTGGCCAAGGGAGAGATAGCGTATCATTTTCAGATGATGTGGCAGACGACATCAGGTGCTCCGCCAGGGGGATAAATAGTCTTTTTGCAGATGTCAGGACAATTGTCGACATCCAGGGGCAATCGAGCCAAATATTGCACGTAAACGAGATTGGTCAGGTGGGGGATTTTGTCATCAGCGAAAAGTGCGCCGCCGGAAGCGGACAGTTCCTTCACGTGATAGGAAACGTCCTCAGAATAGATATTGATGAAATTGGTGAACTTTCCCTGAAATCGAAAGACCCTGTGCGTTTTACAACGGGGTGTGTGGTCTTCTGGGAGACCGAAGCCATCTCCAGGGTCTCGGAGGGTTTTTCTACAGAAGACATTTTGGCCGGCGTCCACAGGGCGATGGCAGAAAAAATCATCTCGTTGATTGAGAGGATCGGTCTAAAAGAAGAGTGCGCCATAAGTGGCGGCGGGGGACTTGATATCGGGCTTGTCAAAAGCCTAAAGGATAAGCTGGGGATTGAGGTTAAGGTTCCACCAAATCCACAGATAGTTACAGCGCTTGGAGCGGCAATAATGGCCGCAGAAATTTATAAGAAGCAATAATCAGCTATAAGGGGTTCCCACCAAATTTCAAAACAGTTACGGTGCTTCGAATGGAAATAATGGCCGAAGAAAATTATAAGAAGCAATAATCAGCTATAAGGAGAATTAAAAATGGGCGATGAGAAGACAACGAAAGAGATTTTAGAGGAAAAACTGAAAGAGAGAAAACGTACCCCTCTCTTTAGCAAGGAGGCTTTAAGCGGGATTAGGAAAAGCTTTGATAGTTGGAAAAAGAACAAGGTCAGAGAAGATGATCGGAAGAACTGGGAGATGACACCTCACACAATCAGCGGTTCTGAGATTAACAAAAAGATGATCTACACACCGCTGGACATCGAGGATTTTGATTACCTTGAGGATTTGGGAAACTCTGGCGAAGAGCCGTACACACGGGGAATTCACCCGAATATGTACCGCGGAAGAACCTTTACAATGCGTCCCCTTCCGGGGGCTGGCTCACCGGCGGAGATGAACAAGCGTTTCAAGTTTCTGGTGGAAAAAGGCGCCACGGGTCTGGGCCTTGCCCTTGACCTTGCCACAGTTCAGATGTTTGATTCTGACGAACCAGAATCCCGGGGGCAGGTTGGTGTTGTGGGTGTACCCATTGATTGCGTCAACGACATGGAGGTGATTTTCAAAGACCTGCCCCTTGACAAAATCAGCGTTGCGGTTATCACTCACTATCCAAGAAACACAGCCATCCTTTTTCCCATGTATCTCGTCATGGCAGAGCGTCGGGGAATTCCATGGGATAAATTGATAGGAAGTGTCCAAAACGATTTTGTCATGGAAAGCGCCGTTCGGGGCGCCTCGGAATACATCCCGCCAAAGGATACGTTTCGGGTGCAGTGTGACAACGTTGAGTTTATCAGAAAGGAAGTTCCCAAGTGGAGTTACATCACACTAAACGGCTACAACCTGAGGGAAGAGGGAGCGTCGGGAGTTACCGCAATGGCTGTGGCCATCGCCAATGGCATCGAGATTATAAACGAGATGAAAAGGCGTGGGTATGACGCAGATTGGGCTGGCAAGAGGATTGCGTTCTTCTGGTCTTTTGCCAACGATTTCTTCGAGGAGATAGCAAGGCTGCGGGCCATCAGGAGGCTCTGGTACAAAATTATGAAGTACCGCTTTGATGCCCAAGATCCCCGCTCGATGTGGCTGAAGTGTCACATCCAGACTTCTGGAATCTCGCTGATGAGAGAGGAACCCTTAAACAACATCATCAGGGCGGCATATCACGGACTTTCTGCTGTTCTGGGCGGAACCCAGTCTTTACACGTGGATACCTACGACGAGGCATATTCAGTACCGTCAGAAAGGACGCTTATGCCGTCTGTCAGGACTCAGCAGATTCTCGAGGCGGAATCTCAGGTGACTCAGGTGGTTGATCCCTTGGCAGGCTCGTTTTATGTGGAATCTTTAACAAACGAGGTGGAGAGGCAAATCTTAAATGAGCTTGAAGAGATTGAGAAGATGGGGGGAATTGTCGAGGCCGTAGATAGCGGTTGGCTCCACAGCAAGGTTGCAAACTACATCCAGAGAGAACAGAAGATGATCGAGACGGGTGAGATTAAAGTCGTAGCTAAAAACCTCTACAAGGCCTCTGACGTGGAGCTGCCGCCCATCGAGGCCAGCCAGTTTAACGAAGACCTTTTCAGAGAGATGAAGGGAAATCTTGCAAAATTGAGGGAGACGAGGGACAACGACAAGGTGGAGAGTGCGCTTAAGGCCCTCGTTGATGCCTGCAAGAAGGGTGAGAATATCACGTATAAGACTGTTGAGGCGGCAAGGGCTGATGCTACAGAAGGGGAGATGCGAAGGGCCTTTACTGAAGCCTTCGGGACTTGGAGACCGCCAATATTTACATAGAATCACATAAAATTCCCCAAATGCGAAAACCAGAAACTAAAGCAAGGGGAAATTCCATTGGAATAAACGGGAGGTTTTTTGAAAATGGCAGATAAAACGATTAAAGTACTAATGGCGCAATTTAGCTTGGAGACCCACACCAGGGG
>JAUWME010000092.1 GCA_030613285.1 Candidatus Zymogenus sp.
CTCCTGGGAATTTATCAGATAGGAGGCCAGGAGATCCACAGCGATAGCTTTTGCTTTTACTTCCATATTATGCTTTGCATTCCAACAAAAAAGAAAAGTATCGCACTTCAAGCACTCATCCATAATTAACTATCCACTTAAAATTGATGAAAAGAGACCTTGACCAAAAAAGCGACATTGACACAATAGTCGCTGTGGCAACACCCAGAGGAGAGGGCGGAATCGGCATAATCCGCTTAAGCGGCCCCAATTCGCTATTCATCGGAAAAAAGCTTTTCAGATTCCACCATGAACCAAAAAAAATTGTAACCCACAAGATGTATCTCGGCGACGTCATAAATCTTGAAAAAAACCCCGTCGATAGGGGTCTTTTTCTCTTTATGGAATCGCCCCGTTCCTACACCGGGGAAGATGTGGTGGAGCTTCATTGTCACGGCGGCCCACTCCTTTTGGAATCGATAATTTTAGAAGCAGTGTCGCTGGGTGCACGACCCGCCGAGAACGGTCAATTTACACGACGGGCCTTTATGAACGGTAAACTCGACCTTGCCCAGGCCGAGGCAGTCCTCGATGTAATTTCGTCCATCACAGAGGCGGGACTTCAGGTCTCTCTTGGTCAGCTCTTCGGAAAGCTATCTGGAAAGATTGAGGCTATGAAAGCAACCCTGACATCACTCCTTACCGATGTTGAAGCCTCCATCGATTTTTCTGATGACGACACGGAAAGAGTATCTCACGATTTTGTACTGACAGAATCGAGACGTATTTTAGAGAAAGTGGATGAGTTGTTATCAACATATCGGCATGGGAGAATATTAAAAGAGGGGGCCAATGTAGTCATCTTGGGTTGTCCCAACGTGGGAAAGTCGAGCTTAATGAATAGACTTTTGGGAAGTGATCGGGCAATTGTGACTGCCGAACCCGGCACGACACGAGACACCGTCTGGGATTTTACGAACATCGACGGTGTGGCCGTAAAGCTCGTTGACACCTGTGGCATTCGAGAAGTGCTGGGAGAGGCGGAGCGGGAAGGGGTAAGGCGTGCATGGGAGGCAGTGTCAACCGCTGACATAATTCTCCTTGTCATCGACGTTACAACAGATAATGTTGACGAAGAGAGGAGACTCATTGATTTACTAAAAAAAGACACATTAGCAAAAAGTGGTGTCAAGACCCTTTTGGTTCTTAACAAGGTTGACCTCGTCGGCGAGGCGAGAGATTCATTTCATAAAGGGGATATTCCTTTTCTTTCTATTTTTACCTCCGCACTGACAGGAGAGGGCATTGATGACCTGAAAAGGGAGATTGGGGGTCTGCTCCTTGATAACAACGGTGCCGATGGGCGCACTTCGGAGAAAGTTACAATAAACAATGCCCGCCATTTTGAGGCACTTTTGGGGGTGAAAAAATCCCTCACCGAAATATTAAAGTCTGACAATCAAACTGTTTTGAGTGGTGGAAACCCTGAAAACCACTTTGAGCCGGAGCTGTTGGCCGTGGACATTCGCGGGGCACTCACCGCCCTAAAAGAGATTACGGGAGAGGTAGGAACTGACGACATCCTTGACGCTATCTTTTCCCGCTTTTGTGTTGGGAAATAAAATCCAAAACGGGGCTTAAAGCGGAAATAGGCAAATGTTTCACGTGAAACGTCATGTAGAGAAATTTGCCTTCTTAGAAGCCGCTAAAGTGGCTCTTTCTTCAATTATTAGATTTTTTAATACAATTTTTGCATTTTACACTTCCGATGTAACTAACTTTGTGATATATTTCGATTTTACTGTTAGCTGTAAACTATTTATCTAAAGATATTTTGAGTTCCCAAAAAAGATGGCAGCAAAAGTTTTTTGTATCGCAAATCAAAAAGGTGGAGTTGGAAAAACCACCACCGCCGTTAACCTCGCCTCTTCTCTGGCAGCGGCAGAAAGAAAGACCCTCATAATAGACATCGACCCGCAGGCGAACGCAGGAAGTGGTCTCGGAGTGGAAAAAAACAAAATCAGTCAAAGCATCTACCACGTCATCATCGAAAAAACCACTATCTCAAAAATATTACTGCGGCCCAAAAAGGAACTCCCATTTCTAATGCTTGCCCCCTCAAATACCGATCTCATCGGCGCCGAGATTGAACTTGTTGGAGCCATCGGCAGGGAGCAGAAACTAAAGACGGCAATTGAAGAAGTATTAGACAAATTCGATTACATCCTGATAGACTGTCCACCTTCCTTGGGTCTTTTGACCGTAAATTCCCTCACCGCAGCAAACAGCATCCTCGTCCCCCTTCAGTGTGAATATTTTGCTCTGGAGGGCCTGGGACAACTCCTAAACACCATCAACATTATCAAAAAAAATATCAACAAGAAACTCTATATCGAGGGAATACTCCTTACAATGTTCGATGCCAGAAACAATTTGTCCCATCAGGTTCAAGATGAAGTAACCAAGCATTTCAGTGACCAGCTCTTTAAAAGCGTGATTCCAAGAAACGTTAGCCTCTCGGAATGCTCCAGCTATGGACTGCCTATCATCCTCTATGACATCAACTCAAAGGGAGCAAAGAGCTACCTGGAACTTGCCCAAGAGATTATTCGGAGGGAAAAGTAATGGCAAAGAGAAAAGCTCTTGGAAAAGGATTATCCGCCCTCATCCCGGATGCAGCATCGGTGGAAGACCCTTATGATAAGGGGATGGGAAAATTCACTGGGGCTGACCTTTTTAATGTCAACGTGGAAGATATCGTCTCAAATCAGTATCAACCGAGGAAGCACTTTGATGACGAAAAACTAAATGAGCTTGCCGCCTCCATCAAAGAAAATGGGGTCATTCAGCCACTGATTGTTAGAAACACTGACAACGGATACGAGCTCATTGCGGGAGAACGTAGGCTTCGGGCCGCAATAAAAGCGGGACTTGAGCAAGTTCCTGTAGTAATCAAAGACGTATCCGATTCCGAAACCCTCCAATTGGCGTTAATAGAAAATATCCAAAGAGAGGACCTCAATCCCATCGAAGAGGCCAACTCCTATCTAAGGTTGATTGAGGAGTTTAAAATAACACAGGAAGACCTTTCCCGGCAAGTGGGAAAAGACAGATCAACCATCTCAAACGTACTCAGGCTTCTCTCTCTTCCAGAACAAGTAAAACAAGATGTGGCAAGGGGCACCATCTCCTCCGGCCACGCAAGGGCACTGCTTTCCCTCGGTGATAAAAGCGCCATACTAAAAGCGAGACAAATAATTACGTCCAAGGCAATGTCCGTTAGAGACACCGAGGCCCTTGTAAAAAGGATAAAGGGAAGAGGGATAGAGGTGGAAAAAAAGGAAACTAAGATAGATCATCTCCTTTTAGAACTCTGCGATGAGCTAACCCGTACCCTCAGCACAAAAGTAAAAATCATCTCTCGTGGCAATGGCGGGAAGATAGAAATAGAATACTATTCTAATCAAGAACTTGAGAGATTATTAGAAATATTCAGACCCTGACAAATCTCAATATTTAGGCGGACAACCATTCTGACTTTTAACTTGGAATGAGAAGATCATAAGAAATGTCGTTTGATTGTTTTAAATTTTGAAAACCAAAATTAAAAGGTAATACCATGTTTGGAAAAATCAAGATTATCGGTGGGAAAAATCCAGAGAGCTTTGACAAAACCTCGGAGCTAAACGCTTTTCTTGGAGAAGGAACAAAGTTTGAAGGAACACTCTCTTTTGAGGGAACAGTAAGGGTGGAGGGAACTCTCAAAGGGAATATCTTTGCAAAGGATATCCTGATTGTTGGAGACAACGGAAAAATAGAAGGAGAAATCGAAGTAGATACAATCATCATTACTGGAGATGTTAAAGGAAATATTAGGGCCGCAAAACGGGTCGAGATTTCTCCGCCGGGGAAATTCTACGGTAACATCGAATCCCCAGCTTTTATTTTACACGAAGGTGCCGTCTTTGAAGGAAATTGCAGCATGGAGCAGATAAAACATGACCTTACAAAAACTAAATTTTCCTCATCATCAAAAGAAACAGGTCACCACATGGTAAAAGAAAAAAATAAAGAAACTACCGACGTCGCCAAGCATTAATAAGAAAGTACTAAAAAGTAAGGTTCATTCGATTATTGCTTACCCGATCAAAAAAAAGAAGTGCTTTTTAGGTATTTGTTTGGGTTGTGTATGATGGAATTGAGGGAAGCAGAATCTCGAATTTTCTCAATGGGGGTTGCCGATTTTTTTGAGAGTAGCTATCTAATTTTTATCAAGGAAGGCTATCAATATAACAATATGAATATTGTCGTTGCTTCTGTAGGTCAAAGCGACGGTCAAGGGGCCTAAGCCCCTTGACTATGATGCGGTAGGAAATGGTCTCAATTAATCATCGGAAGACATTTGAATACTTCTGGCTATGAAATGCCGTTAATTCTTTAAGCCAACGTACCTTTTCTCCCGCTTAAAAAACAATTCCATTTCGGTACTAAAAATCCAAAAGAACCATTTTTTTATCTTTTTTTAACTTTTCTCCTTGACATGAAAAAATGGTTGTGGTAAATTCCATGTTGAATGACACTTCATTCATTTATTGAAGTGTTTTTTTCCAATTTCTATTAGGTGAACTTCAGAAGTGTTAGAACTTAATTATACACTTTTTATCCAGCTTTTTAGCTTTCTTGTCTTCATTTTTTTAATGAACTGGGTTCTCGTAAAACCGGCTCTTAAAATCCTCAATGACAGAAGAGTCAAGGTGGAGGGCACAGAAGAAGATGCCGCGCAACTTGTTGCCAAGTCAGAAGATATCATCACAGAATACGATACAATTTTGAGCGAGGCAAAAGCCGAAGCCAGCAAAGAAAGAGAACGCTTGAAGAGCGAAGGCATTGAAAAAGAAAACGGAATTTTGAAGACCGTTCGGGAAGAGTCGAAAAAGTTGACCGACCAACTAAAAATTGAAATTGGAAAGGAATCTGAAGAGGCCCTAAACGAGATGAAAATACATTCCGATATCCTCTCAAAAGAGATTGCTGAGAAAATCCTTGGAAGGAAACTCTAACATGGCTTTGAAGATAAAGGTCAACTCCACGCTGATTGTCATGGTTATATTCTCGATCTTGGCAATTTCAGCGGCAATCATTGTTACACTTCTTTCCAAAGACATCATCTCTGTTGGCGATCAAAACATTGCCATGTGGTTGCAAAATCTCGTGGCGTGGACAAAGGGTGGTATGGTTTCGGAGCTCTTCTGGAGGATTGCAAACTTCTCTGTTATGATCATAGTCCTGCACCTTGCTCTAACCGACAAGGCCGTTGGCTTTTTTAAAAACCGCAAGCTGGCGATTAGTGAAGCCGTTGATAATGCAGCTGATACAAAGATAACCGCCGAAAAGAGACATGAGGAAGTCCTCGCAAAGTTCTCAAAGGCAAAAGAAGAAATCGAAGATATCAAATCATCGTTTATCGAGGAAGGCAAAAAAGAGCGTCAAAGGCTTATTGAAAACGCCGAAAAAGAGGCTGAAAAAATACGTATTCAGGCCAAAAATAGCATTGCGCAAGAACTCGTTAAGGCAAAGCTTGCCATCAAGGCAGAGGCCTCCGATTTGGCGATAAAAATGGCGGAAGAGATATTGAAAAAAAATATCAAGAAAGAAGATCTTTCCAGAATGACAAAAGAATATATAAAAAAGGCTGCTGAACTGACATGAGCCAAAAAAAGATTGCAAGAAAATATGCCAGTGCCTTAATGGAACTTGCCAAAGAGGATAAAAAAGAGGCACGATACGGAGAAGAAATACTCTCTTTTGCAACATTGCTGAAAAATGACAAAAGTATCTGGAATTTCTTTGTCGGACCTGCAGGGTCTTTAGATATTAAGAAGTCCGCCCTAAAAGATATCTTGTTAAAAATAAAGTTCTCCAAGGTGGTAAATAATTTCCTCCATTTGCTCTTGGACAAAGAGCGTCTTGTTTTAATAGGTGAGATTGTTGAATCATATCATCTTTTGTTAGACGAAGCGGAAGGAAAAGTCAGGGCAAAAATCGTAAGTGCCGCCCCCCTAACAAAGACCGAGATCGATAAAATAGTTGAAAGGCTTTCAGCCACGGTGGGTAAAAAGATAGCCGCCGACGTCAGTCTGGACACCGACATAATCGGTGGTATTGTCGTTTATGTAGGCAGCTTGGTCTTTGATGGAAGTATTAGGACTCAGCTGGATAATATTGGATATAACCTCAAAAAGGGACAAATTGATTAGCATGGAAATCAAAGCCGAAGAAATAAGCAGTATTTTAAAGAAACAGATTCGAGACTACGAAAAAAAGCTCGAAATAACTGAAACCGGTACAATCCTTTATGTCGGCGATGGTATCGCCAGGATATACGGCCTTGAAAACGCCATGGCAGGAGAGCTCTTGGAGTTTCCCGGTGAATTGACAGGCATGGTCCTAAACCTTGAGGAGGACAATGTAGGCGCTGCCATTTTTGGTGAAGATTGGCATATCAAAGAGGGCGACACTGTCAAGAGAACCGGTCGAATTGCCGAAGTTCCCGTAGGAGAGGCCCTTTTGGGAAGGGTGGTAAACGCCCTTGGCGAACCCATCGACGGGAAAGGACCAATTCAAACAAAGGAACATTTTCCCATCGAAGTCAAAGCACCGGGCATCGTTTACCGTCAACCAGTCAAGGAGCCCCTCCAAACTGGGATTAAGGCCATCGATTCCATGACGCCCATCGGCAGAGGACAGAGGGAACTTATTATCGGTGACCGTCAGACAGGAAAAACCGCCATAGCCATCGATACCATCTTAAATCAGCGCGACACCGACGTAGTTTCAATCTACGTTGCAATAGGACAAAAACGTTCCACAGTAGCCCAGTTGGTCGATACACTAAACAAACATGGCGCAATGGAAAAGACCATCATCGTTGCGGCGACGGCCTCAGAACCAGCACCTCTTCAGTTTATTGCCCCCTATACCGGCGCTACAATGGGAGAATATTTTCGGAACAACTCAGGGCACGCCCTTATCATTTACGACGATCTTTCAAAGCACGCCGTGGCGTATCGACAACTCTCCCTACTTCTGAGGAGGCCCCCCGGCAGAGAGGCATACCCCGGAGATGTCTTTTATCTCCATTCAAGACTCTTGGAAAGGGCAGCAAAACTCTCTGACGACAAGGGTGGTGGATCGCTAACAGCGCTTCCAATCATCGAAACCCAAGCGGGTGACGTCTCTGCGTACATTCCAACAAACGTAATCTCTATTACAGATGGACAAATATTTCTCGAATCTGACCTATTCTTTTCCGGCGTGCGGCCAGCCATTAATATTGGACTTTCAGTATCCCGAGTCGGTGGAAGTGCCCAAATAAAAGGGATGAAGCAGGTATCAGGCTCGTTGAGGCTCGACCTTGCCCAGTACAGGGAGATGGCGGCATTTGCCCAGTTTGGATCAGACCTCGACAAGACCACACAAGCCCAGCTTGCCCGTGGTAGTAGGCTCGTGGAGATACTAAAACAACCTCAATATCAACCTCTACCAGTAGAAAAACAGGTACTCATCGTTTTTGCCGCTACAAAAGGCTTTACAGATGAATATCCTGGTGAGGCCCTGAATAAATATGAAAAGGAGTTATACTCCTTCATAGATTCAAAACATCCAGAAATTCTAAATGAAATA
>JAUWME010000424.1 GCA_030613285.1 Candidatus Zymogenus sp.
TATCCCCGCCATCTACCTCCACGGCATGGCGGTCGAGCTTTCCGACAGGCTTGCAAAAAACGGTGGGCGGGTTCCCGACCTCGCCTTCGCAGGTGGATTATCCACAGAAGATCATGTCTTTAAGAGTATTGCCCTCGGCGCTCCCTACGTAAAGGCCGTCTGCATGGGCCGCGCCTTGATGATTCCCGGAATGGTCGGAAAAAATACAGAAAAATGGCTCAAGGGCGATGACGGTGGACTTCCAAAGACTGTTTCCAAGTATGGAAAAACCAAAGAAGAAATCTTCGTATGTTACGAAGAGATCGTAGAAAAATACGGAAAAGATGTCGCCTCAAAAATGCCCCTGGGCGCAATTGGTATCTACAGCGCCGTCGAAAAGATTCGTATTGGCCTGCAGCAGCTCATGGCCGGCGCAAGAAAATGGAAGGTCGATCTTATCAAGAGGGATAACCTCGTGTCACTTACCGAGGAATGCGCCAAGATAACCGGCATTCCCTACGTAATGGATGCCTACAGAGATGAAGCCCTTGATATTATTGATGGAAAATAACACAAAAATGTTGCAAAAAAAGGCGCACACAACGACATTGGTCAAATACTATATCACAAGCGGCGCCTATTAAAAAACCAACAGAGCAGGTTTTTGAAAAACATTAAAAAGGGGCTCTACCGAGCCCCTTTTTTTCGACTATGCTATTTATTAACATATTTTGCGTTCTTGTTTGTTTTTATTTGAACTTCATTATATAATATCAGTACACAAAATAACTCACTTAATAAAAAATTTGGAACCCAGAGTGGTCAAGTTGAGCAGTGAAATTCGCTAACAGTACGTGTATTGAAAAATTGTCTATTATCATTAAACAGGACTAAATGTCAAAAGGAGTTAGAATGCTTTGTAAAACAGAGAGTGATGTTCTAAAAATTGTCAAGGATAGAAATGTCAGCTTTATCCAGTTTTGGTTTACCGATATTTTGGGGATATTAAAAAGCTTTGCCGTAACACCGGGGGAATTGGAAGAGGCGCTTTCTGAAGGGATGGGGTTTGATGGCTCCTCCATTGAAGGCTTTGCCAGAATCGAGGAGAGCGACATGATCGCCAAACCAGACCCTACGACTTTTCAATTCCTCCCTTGGCGCGATAAAGAAAAACCCGTCGCCAGGATGTTTTGTGACATCATGGAGCCGGATGGAACTCCCTATGCCGGTGACCCAAGATATGCCTTTAAGAGAATACTAAAAAAGGCAAATGATCTTGGCTACACCTTTTATGTCGGGCCGGAGCCGGAATATTTCTATTTTGAGGACGACAAAGGCACCAAAACTCTGGACGAAGGGGGCTATTTTGATGCAACCCCCTTGGACTTTGCGGGCTTTCTGCGAAGAAAGACAATCTTTGCCCTTCAAGATATTGGCATTAACGTAGAGTACAGCCATCACGAGGTAGCCCACAGCCAGCATGAAATCGATCTCAAGTACGACGAAGGGCTTAAGATGGCCGATAAATTTATGTCGCTCAGGGTTACTGTAAAAGAAATTGCAAGGCTGGAGGGATATTACGCAACCTTCATGCCCAAGCCGATCTTTGGAATGAACGGCAGCGGGATGCACGTTCACCAGTCCCTCTTTAAAGGGGATAAAAACACATTCCACGATCCAAAGGATGAGCTTCATCTCTCAAAAGAAGCCAGGGGATACATTGCAGGGATGTTAAAGCACGCCAGGGAGATAACCGCTGTCTGTAACCAGTGGATCAATTCTTACAAGAGGCTTGTCCCCGGCTTCGAAGCGCCAGTATATGTCAGCTGGGCCAGAAGGAATAGATCCACGATGGTCAGGGTTCCCATGTATAAGCCCGGAAAAGAGACAGCAACGAGGATGGAGTTTAGATCACCAGACCCTGCGTGCAACCCGTACCTTGCCTTTGCCGTAATGTTGGCGGCGGGACTAAAAGGGATCGAGGAAGGATACGAACTCCCCACACCTATGGAAGAGGACGTCTACGAATTCAGCCTAAAGAAGAGGCGGGATATGAATATCACCGAGCTCCCTGGGAGTCTCTTCGAAGCCATCGGGGAATTTGAAAAGAGTGAGTTGGCTAAAGACGCCCTCGGTGATCACATCTTTGAAAAGTTTATTGAGAACAAAAATATCGAATGGGACAGATACAGAACCCATGTAAGTCAATATGAAATTGAGAACTACCTGCCAATCCTTTAATTGAGGTTCAGGAAGATTTGAAAACATGGCGACAATTCCACGAGGGTTTGTATCAAGACAACTGGGATCACTAAACACCACAACAGGTAATTGTTTGACTATAAAGGAATTGTGATTTAGAGACTTCATAGTTTTTCATTGGACATGTTGTTTCGGAGGAAGAGTTTGCTATACAAATCCGCGTATGACACCTTCTACGAATTTGTAATCGAGAGGGACGACGATAGATGTATCTCGTGCCGCGTCTGCGAGAGGCAGTGCTCTTACGGCGCGCATGGCTACGACCTCAAGACCGACAAGATGACAGAGGATCACTCCCTTTGTGTCAATTGCCACAGGTGCGAAGCCCTCTGCCCCACCGACGCCCTGACTATAAAAAACAACCCCGGTGATTTCAAAACCAATGCCAGCTGGACCCCTTATTACATCAAGAATATTTACAAGCAGGCATCCACAGGGGGCATTCTGTTGACTGGGATGGGAAACGACAAACCCTTTCCCATCTATTGGGATAAAATCGTCATTGATGCAAGTCAGGTTACAAACCCATCCATCGACCCCTTGCGGGAGCCGATGGAGCTGGTA
>JAUWME010000372.1 GCA_030613285.1 Candidatus Zymogenus sp.
GGCTGTTGATAAATTTATTGGGGTTGTCGATGAATTAATTGGGGGGGTAAAACTGTTAGGGGGGGTCGGGGGCTGGTAAGTAAATCGGGGGGGCTACTTTTTTGGCAGTGCCTTTATAATTGCCTTACCATCCTTTTCCTCCACCGTAAAATCAACACGGGAAACATTGTACTTACTCTTTATCGCGGCTGTCTGTTTTTGCAGATTAGACGAAAGAACATCATAAGTGACATTTGCGGTAGATTCCCCAAGTTTCTTTTTCATAGCCACAAGGTTGTTGAAAACATCTTCTAAAGGTTTAGAGCCTGAATCATCAGGTTGCGCGGCACTCTTTTTGGGTTCAACACTTTTTTGTTGTGTAGTGACACCGGGTTGGGAGCTCTCCATTTTTATCCTATCTCTGTAATCTGCTTTAAAAACGTCCCGAACGTATGTGCCTTCTTCAATCTGCCGCAAAATCCTGTTCCAATATTGGTTATAAGAGTTGTATTGGGCAATGACAGAGTCCTTCTTAAACTTTATGGCGGTGTTGTTGATGTACAGCGTGCTCAATTGTCGGACTATTCTTTGAACTTCTCCTCTGAGTTTAGAGGGTTCAATCTTCTCGACTCCGGAGAAATATTTGTCAAATTCCAATTTTAGGTCTGCCAAATTTTTCTCTAATTGCGCAATTTTTTCTGTCGGTTCCATAGATACAAATATACCAGAAGGACGGATTGGTGTAAAGAACTATATTTTCCAACAAATTATCTTTTTTTGTAGCATTTTCACTTTTACATTGAATTTAAAGCCGATTGTTGATATAAGATACACATCTTTATGAGGAATTGAAATGGAAGCGGAAATATTAAAAAATATCTTCTTGTTTGAAAGCTTAACCGATGATGAACTTGCAAAGGTTGCAGGGATTGTAGAAAAAGAAGAGTTTTCGGAAGGTGACATCGTCTTTAAAGAAGGAGATAAAGGCGAAAAATTTTATATTATTTACTCAGGCTCAGTGAGGGTAAGCCAAGCGATAAGCGGTACCGGCGAGGAAGCATTAACCATCCTTGAAAAAGGAAACTTCTTTGGTGAGATGGCACTTATCGATGATGCCCCAAGATCGGCAGATCTCATTATACACGAGAAATCAGAGTTGCTAATCATTTCAAAAAAGAATTTTGATGATCTCCTCTTTTTTGATAAGGACATTGCCTATAAAATCCTGTGGGCCTTTGTGAGAACATTTTCCTCCCGCCTGAGAGAGACCAACGAAAAGATAAAGGCCTTTCTGCACATGGCAGGAAATTTCTAATAAATATAAATGATTTCTCTTGTAAAGAGCAGCGCTGTTTTAGGAATTGAAGCCTATGTAGTGGATGTTGAGGTGGATCTTGCCGGTGGTTTACCCCTCTTTTCCACTGTGGGACTTCCCGATGCAGCTGTAAAGGAGAGCAAAGACAGGATTAAGGCTGCAATAAAAAATTCCGGTTTCAATTTTCCCCAAAAAAAAATTACCGTCAACCTTGCCCCCGCCTATATAAGAAAAGAAGGCTCTGCATTTGACTTCCCGATGGCAGTTGCTATCCTTGCGGCCACTGGCGAAATTCCCAAAGAAGCGCCCCTAAAATACATTCTTGTCGGTGAGCTTTCTCTTGATGGGGGTCTTAAATCAATAAATGGTATTCTCCCCATGGCTGTGATGGCGAGGGATGAAGGTTTTGCTGGAATTATCGTTCCTGCAGACAACGCAGAAGAGGCGGCTTTTGTTGAGGGAATTGAAGTAATCTCGATCAACCACCTTAAAGAAGGTGTGGGTTTTTTGAAGGGAGAGTTGAATATTCCCCCGAAAACTGTAGACTTGAAGAAGGTATTCAACAGGAACAAGACCTACAACGTAGATTTTTCTGAGGTAAGGGGTCAGAGCCACGCAAAACGTGCCCTTGAGGTGGCCTCCGCCGGTGGGCACAATATCATTATGATTGGACCACCGGGGGCGGGCAAAAGCATGATCGCCCAAAGGGTGTCGAGTATCCTTCCCGAAATGAGCTTTGAAGAATCGCTGGAGACCACTAAGATTCACAGCATTGTGGGGAGGATGGACGGAAAATCCTTCATCGCAACAAGACCTTTCAGGTCTCCTCATCATACCATCTCAGATGTTGGACTGATCGGCGGGGGAGCCATCCCAAATCCCGGCGAGGTTAGTCTTGCGCACAACGGCGTCCTTTTTTTGGACGAGATACCAGAATTTAAAAAGAATGCTCTGGAGGTACTCCGACAACCCCTCGAAGATGGAGAAGTTACAATCTCCCGTTCATTAATGAGTATTACGTATCCATCCCGATTTATGCTAATTGCAGCAATGAATCCATGTCCTTGTGGATATTATGGCGACAAAAACAATGAGTGCCACTGCAATTTCTCCCGCATCAGGCAGTACCGGCAGAGAATCTCTGGACCCCTGATGGACAGAATAGATATTCACATTGAGGTGCCAGCAGTAAAATATCGTGATCTTGCAGGAAAATCCTCTGAAGGATCTTCGGAAATCATAAAAAGGGTCAACGCAGTTAGAAAAATTGAGTACGAGAGATTCAGAGATCGACCGTACTTTTTCAACTCTGGAATGCCCCAGAGGGACATTGAGAAATTCGCGCCTTTATCTTCTGAATGTAGAAGTTTCCTCGAAAAAGTTATGAGTACATTAAATCTGTCTGCTCGTGCGTACACGAAAATTATAAAAGTATCGAGAACTATATCAGACCTCAGTGGCGATAAAGAGATAGCCCCTCACCATCTTGCGGAGGCGGTGCAATATAGGAGTTTGGATCGGGAAGTCTTCTAAAATAGATATTAAACTAAAATGCTCATCTAAAGTGACATCTTTGTATAAAACAAATTCATCTTTAAAAGCTGTTTTAAATTCCTAAAGGAGTTAATGGAAACATGAAAATAGAGATATTATATCGTCCAGCCTTTGCACTGGCGGTGGTAAAACTAAATCCAAATGAAATAATCAGGGCAGAGTCGGGTGCTATGGTCAGCATGACGCAAAACATAAAAATGGAGACAAAGGCCAGGGGTGGTATCCTAAAATCATTGACAAGGGCTGTCTTGGGTGGTGAAAGCTTTTTTATAAATACATACACGGCAACAGGTGAAGGTGGGCAGATTTCCCTTGCACCAACACTTCCCGGTGATATTATAGCAACCAAGTTGAATAATAGAACGTTAATGGTGCAGTCCGGTTCGTATCTTGCGTCGGGAGAAGGGATTGAGATAGACACAAAGTGGGGCGGG
>JAUWME010000485.1 GCA_030613285.1 Candidatus Zymogenus sp.
GGGTATAATGCCTGAAGTTGAATTGGAAAAAAAGAGAAAATTCGGGAAAATAGAATCAAGGACGACATACTCTACCGCCGAGGCATCGAGTGTCGAAAAGGCCGCCTATGAAAAAGCGAGTAAATTGTACGCTGACAGAAAAGCAAAGAGTAAAGCACTAACAGGCCCTGTCACAAAAATTTTACTTCTTGTTGTTATAGTTGCCCTCGGCTATTTTGGCTTTACTCAAAGACAATATGTTCTGAACTACTTCATCGCCCCGGAAAAATGGGCGCTCGAAGACGCATATATCATAAATGTCAAACCGGGTGTTGTTGTGCCCACAGACCTCACCGGGACTTACAAAAGCACAACAGAATATACGACAGCATCTGGTAAAACACATTATGTGGATATTGAAATAAAAATTGAGGGAATGGAAGTTATAAGCCTAATCCTTAATATTGCTCCTGACCAGTACGACCTTGATCAATACAGGATCTACCTTAATTTTGCCCCCGGCAGAATTACCTATTCACGTGAGGTCGATTACGATGTCATATATCAAATTGATAATAAGAGCTTCAAGTCAGAAGATGAGAGCATCGCCACAATCAACGAAGAGGGACGCTTTAAGCTCTCCATTGTTCCAATGGATATAGAAATCAATCCTGCAAGCGTACCTGCCACCGAAAAAGACGAACTTGGAAGCGCAGTCTTCTTAACTATGGAGGGGGTTTACGGGGACACGGATACTTTTTTGGGTGGTCTAATGAGCAGCACCTTGGAGCTTTCTGGTTGGATGGCAATAAAGAATCAATAAAAGTGGGGAGTTGCCGGCATTTTTAGATGTCTTTAGGTAGCAATACAGTCACCTCAATTTTATCTCGCATTTATCAATGTCCGGAACCTTGAATTTTTTCATCACCTTTCACCCTCTTCACTTTCAATCCCTTTTAATTATAGTCCAACAAGTCACATACATTTAAAAGAGATATTTAAAAGTTTTTGAAAATTTTTCTTGCAATCAAGTTGCATTTGCATTATAATTATCTTTGCAACATGGTTGTAAAAACATTGAGCCTCCGTTACAAATGGAACGATTGCGGTTAGAGAAGGGGGCAAAGCTTTTTTCAAACGGAACCTGTAAATTGAGGAGTTACCCAATCTGTGGATACCGCCAAAAATATGGAGGGCGTTGCCATCGACCCCACAACTATCTTAAAAAATTGTGGACTAAAGAGGACCCTGGGAAGGGTTAAGATCCTCGATATATTGATAGAGTTAGATCGTCCCATAACAGGAAAGGAGCTTTTAAACAGGCTCGGCACTGATGCTGTGGATCCTGCATCGGTCTATCGCACCCTTAACGTTTTTTTCGATCTGGAGGTTGTCCACAAGATTGAAGGAGCGGACAACATCAATCGTTACGCCCTAAACCGGGGGGAGGATATGCATCCGCACTTTACTTGTCGTACTTGCGGAAAGATGGAATGTCTGACGATGACCACCTTTCCCCACATAGATATAGATTCCATGGAAGAGGGCTACCTTGTTGAGAGGGAGAGTATTTCTCTTGTGGGGCTTTGCCCCAGATGCAGGTTGTAGGTTTGACTGTCTGATATTTTGGATGATAATGTTATGAAAAAAAGAACAAATCCCGTAGTTTTCCTGCTGCAATTTGTGCTGTCAATTGTGGTGTTACTATTCCTGTCACCACTCATTTTTGGCTCATGTGGGGTTTCCACAGACTTGGATGATGCGGAAGGGAAACTCAAGGTGGTGGCAAGTATTTTTCCTCTTTACGAGTTTTCCCGTGAGGTGGGGGGAGACGCTGCAGATGTCACCCTCCTCCTGCCACCGGGGCTTTCTCCCCACTCCTTTGAACCGACTCCCAGAGACATCAAGGTGATAAGAGATGCTGACATTTTCGTCTTCAATGGTGCAAAAATGGAGCCGTGGCTTGACGATGTTATTTCTGGAAAAGACCATCGTGACCTTATTGTCGTTGATGCCGGCGATGGGGTGAAATCGCTATTGGTATCAGATGACCACTATGACCATGATGACCATAATGGACGGGACAATAGCGATTCTCTTAGCGGGGTCGATCCCCACTTCTGGCTCGATTTTGACAATGCCCAGATACAGGTCAACAATATCCTCAAGGCATATATCGAAGTCGATCAAGATAACTCCGCTCTCTATGAAGAAAGGGCAAGAGC
>JAUWME010000067.1 GCA_030613285.1 Candidatus Zymogenus sp.
GAAGTTGATGGGCTAAAACTCTTTGGGGGTGAACCCAAAGAATTTGTCGTCCCAAGAAACTCCGAAAAGCGAATCGACTGGAAGATTAAGGCAGAAGACGTAGGTGACGCAAAGCTTACCGCAAAGGCTATGACCAACGAGGTATCAGACGGTATGGAGCTTACAATCCCAGTCCTTCCAAAGGGGTTGAGAGTTCGGGAAAACAAAATGGGTGAGATACTCAAAGATTCGGGAGATGTCAAGGTTACGTTTGACAAGCCTGTGGATGCCGTTAAGAACTCATCGGAGCTTAAAATTGACATTTCACCAACCCTTGTAAACACGATGGTAGCCGCCATACCCTATCTGGTCGGCTACCCATATGGGTGAAACGAGCAGGTAATGGCAAGGTTCTTGCCATCTGTTATGGTCAGCTCGGTTCTGAATAAACTTGAACTCTCATATCCAAGCATTGAAAAAGACCTCCCAAAATATATCAACAGCGGGCTTATGGTCCTCTATAAACGCCAGCACGACGACAACGGCTGGGGCTGGTACGAAAACGATGAAACCACACCCTATATGACAGCCTACATCCTCTACGGCCTCATTGAAGCTGACAGGATTCTTCCTGAAACAAACATCAACATCAAGGTGGATAAAGGCGTCATCCGGCGGGGTACGGATTCTCTCATCTCTCAGCTTCCCGAAATCGAGAAGGATTCCGAAAAAGTATATGCCCTTTACGTCCTCTCCCACACAGACAAACTAAAACTTGAGTGGCTCGATGAGATGTTCAAAAAGCGGGATAAACTCACCGCCATTTCAAAGGCGATGCTTTTGTTGGCCTACGAAAAAATGGAAGTGGAAGACAAGGCGAAGACCCTTTATGATATGCTCATGGCTGAAAAAATCGAGGAGAATGGGTATGTTCACTGGGGATACGCCGGAGAGGATTTCTACTGGTGGCAGTGGGAGGCAGACGAGCTTGAGACAACCGCCTATGTCCTTCGGGTCATGGCGCATCGAGACCTCAACAATCCCCTTATCTCAAAAGCCATCCGCTGGTTGATAATAAACCGCACAGGAAACTACTGGCGTTCCACAAAGGCCTCTGGAAAAATCATCTATGCGTTTAGCGATTATTTGTCTCGAACCGATGAGATGAACCCAAACTACCTGTTTACATTAAAACTCAATGGTAAGGAGCTGAAAAAGCTCAAAGTTACAAAGAAGAACCTCCTTGAAGGGTTTAGTGTCATTACGATAAAGGATGAGGATATCAAATCCGGGATAAACACAATTGAGATAAAAAAGGATGGCCCCGGAACCCTCTACTATTCCGCAACATTCACATATTTTTCCGACAGGGGGGATATCAGCCCTGAAGATTCCGGGTTTAAGGTGGAAAGGCGGTACTACCTCCTTAAAAAACAGGTAGAGGATAACAAACTCATTTATGTCAAAAGTCCCCTCACCGGCCCTGTCAAAAGCGGTGATGAAATTCTCGTGGAGTTGGAGGTTTCAGGCGACAAGAAATACAACTATTTTCTCCTCGAAGATTATTTTCCGTCCGGCTGTGAGCCGATAAAGGACGACAAGCACTACCATATTCAGGGCGATGATTTTTACTCCGGTCATTATCGATACTGGTATGCGGGTCGGGAGTTCAGAGACGAGATGGTTGGAATTTCCCTTAGAAATTTCCGAAAGGAGCAATACACCTTCAAGTATCTTCTAAGGGCGCAGATTCCCGGTATCTTTGAGGTGATGCCGGCCAAGGCCTACCTGATGTATTACCCGGCGCTATCAGGCCGTACAGGGAACAGGGAACTTGTAATCAATGAGGCCCAATAAACTCAATAACGGTGTCACGGTTGTTTTTGCCACGGTTTTTTTTGATATTGGGGTTAAATCGTAATGATGTGAGAAAAAGTGAAAATCCCTTTATGGTTAAAACAGTCAAAATAGTTAGAATGATTAAATTAATTAAATTGGGGGGGAGGGGCTGTCAAGCCCTCCTCCCTCTTTTATTAATCATCTCGCTTTTTGGGCTTTTGGGATGCAATGGCAAAAGCGATGCCGAGTTCGAGCGCGAGATGGACATCGCCCTTTACAAGGCGGCAAAAAGGGGGCTTGGCAAAGTAAAGGGGGCGGTCATCGTTACAGACCCCAGAAACGGAAGGATTAGGGCCGTAGTTAAAAGAGATGCGTCAATCCTAAAACCCTACCCCCCCGGCTCCCTAGTCAAACTGGTTACGGTGTGGGCGGGGCTTGAAAGGGGGCATATTACCCCCGATGCAATATACGAATGCAAGGGCACAACAATCCTCTCTAATCGAAATTTCACCTGCTGGTTGCACAAGGGCCACGGAAATCTTAACCTCGTGAAGGCCATCTCCAATTCCTGTAACATCTATTTTTATAACCTCGCAGAGGAAATCGGCAGCGATCCCACCTACAAGGGACTCAAAGCTCTCGGTTTCGGTGAAGTTATGGGGATAGACCTTGTCGGCACCGATTACCTTTATGGGGTGGAAATCCCCGGCACCCTGCTCCTTCCAAATACTCTCTATCTCCACGATTACGTCATTGGAGATACAGACAACATCACGGCAAGCCCCCTTCAGGTGATAACCTATCTCTCGGCATTGGTAAACGGCGGTAATATTTTTTTGCCGGGGATAATATCAACAGCCTCAAAGGCTACAGAAGAGGAAATATCGGTCTTCACCCCAAAGGTGGTTTGCCACATCAATGTTTCCCGCTCCGAAAGCATCATTAAGCAGGGGATGTTTGAATCTGTAAAATTTGGAACAGGAAGGGGGGCGAGGGTCGATGAATTTAACGATATGGAGATCATTGGGAAAACCGGCACCGGCGGTTTTGTCGGCGCAGAAAAGGCAACTCACGGCTGGTTTTTGGGATTTGCCCCCAAGGAAAGGCCAGAGATTGGGGTATTGGTATTTATCTACAGGGGGACTGGGGGCGAGGATGCGGCGCCTGTGGCCAGAGAGATTTTCAAGACCTACTTCGGGATTGATAGCGACGATAGGGAAAATTAAGGGGTGAACCTTGTGATGACAAAAAGATGCGTTATTTTTGTGGCGATTGTATTGGGGTGTTTCTTCCTCCTCTTTCCAAGCGCGGGATTTTCCCAAGGATTGGAATTTCGGCAGAGCCAGACAAGGCATTTTACAATCCATTTTGGAGAGGCGTTGACGACGGTAGAGCTTCGGCAACTTAAGGATGGTCTGGAGGATGCCCACAAAGATATTTCAAAAAAGATGGGGGAGATAATTGGAACCTCGGTGGGTGTTGGGGGTGCCATCGATGTGGTGATATTTAAAACAACTGGAGATTTTACCTTCCACACCGGCCTCCCTTGGTGGTCTGCGTCAGCTTTCCATAGCGGTTCCATCTACCTCCAGCCGATACGGCTTTTAAAAAGCCGCGGGATATTAACCGAGATTATTCGACACGAGGTAGCCTTGGTTTTTGTGGGCAAGTTGTCGGGAAAAAATAGTCCCCCAGTATGGCTTGCCGAGGGACTTGCTGTTTATTTTTCGGGAGAGATTGACAGGTTGAAATCCCGGCTTGAGGGCAAAAGGCCCAAAATCTTGGGACGAGAGGATATCGATGCCTTGCTTTTAAACAGGGAAGATATTGACAAGAACCGCTGGGGCTACGTCATTGCCTTTGATGCGGTGCTTGAGATGATTGACGATGGGAGGGGAAAGGAGATACATCCGCTTTTGTTGGGCAGTGTGGATTGAATTATTTAAAGTCAATCTAAAGTCAATTTAGTATTGATTTAAACATGATTTAAACATGATTTTATCCTTGTTATTCAACCAAAAAGCGTGATAGAAATTGTAAAGGCTGATATTGAAATGCAACATCAATTTTTTATAAAAAGTACTTTTTAGAGAAAACTTTTTAGAGATAATATTATGAAAAGAAATTTGTTATTTACGATAATGGTTACACTTTCACTTCTTGTGATAATTTCTGGCTGTGACCTCATCGGGAAACGTACAGAAAAAGGGAGTGAATCAGGCCCAGATTCCGGGCCCACAGCTGCAAAGCCCGATTCGACGGAATTATCCACCACCGGCCCCGCCAAAATACTTACGTGTTGTACGATAACCAACTTTAAGGTGGGGATAATAACGAAAGAGGCAAACGGCGAGATAACCGTAAATGAGGTCAAAGAGATACCTTATGTGCCGGGGACGTATATCGGTGTAAAGTTCAACTACGAAAGCAAGACCGGTAAACCAATAGAGTATTTTGAGGAGGAGTTCTTCCCAGAGGCCCCCCTCTATTGGGAGGAGATTGCAACGAAAAACTACAAAGTATTCATAGAGGAAAAGCGCGCCGAGTACACCTCAATGTTGCCGCCAAAGACCGAGGACAACAGTTTTGTCAGCTACTGGATTTTAAAGCCATCAGGAGACCCCATTGGAAAGTGGGTCTGGGATATCTATTTTGACAGGGAATACTTCACCACCGTAGTTTTCAACGTTGTCCCTGCCAAAAAATAGGGAGATTGCTCAAGTGTTTTTTTAACCGTCTCTGTTGTTGTCTCTTGGGCAATATTGTGTGGGAATTTCCACCGCTCCCCATTTATAATTGAGGTGATTGTGCCCAGTATCTGACTGACAGAAATCAACGGGAGGGGGCAATAATTTTTATTAGACCCCCATCGCCTCAAAATCATCCCCTGATACTGGCCCCGGTTTGTGTAAACAACGCCTTTAAGCAATAAAGTGAATTCTTGTCAAATCAGGGACAACCACCTCCACCTCCATTACCACCACCAAAAAGGGATTCCAGAGTTTTGGTAATATCATTATAGGCGGTGGAAAGGGCCTTGATGAGATTTCCGGGTGGTTTGTCAGCTGGGGATGCTGGGTTTCCAGATTCAATTGTAGAGGATTTTTTCCTACCCACATTAACCGGGCTGCCAATGGGGTTTCCTGTGCTTGGATCGATGCTTAAAAATGACACAACTCCCCAGAGGACTGTGGTAGTGCTGAAACTGTTTTCTCCCACACGGTCTATAGAGAATGCCGTTCCCCTGACGCCCGCAACGGAGATGTCGGTTCTTATTTCAAAGATAGAACCGTTGGTAAGCTTCTTGACGCTTCCGTAGACCTTACCCATAACAAGTCCAACAATTGTCGAGGTTTTTTTTGCTTCCTTCCCGGATGCGCCAATCACCGTCTCACTCGTAAAATTGGAAAGCTCAATCTCGGTCATAGGCCCAAGCTTAATGGCGTCACCGTTGAGTTTTACGATCATGGAAGATTTATCCCCAGTCTTTAGTCGGGAGCCACTACTTACGGCCATTCCCACAGACGCCTTAATCCAGTTGCCTCCTCCCTTCTCATCTACAAAACAGTCCCTGCTGACCTTGACAATCTTTCCCGTCATCTCTTTCCCAAAAGAAGCTCCAGGGGCCAAAAGGAACACTGTAACGAGAAGCGAAATAATCGCAAAGCCAGCAATTCTATTTATTCTCATTTTATAAACCTCCTTAAAGATTTAAAACAAAGACATATTTTTATCACCGATTATGTCCACTACTACCCCCCTTTTTTCGAGGATCTCCACTTGAAAGCGCCTCCAAAGCTCTTGTCATATCATTGTTGGCTGTGGAAAGGGCCCTGATAAGTTTATTGGGTGCCTTGTTTGCCGGGAATGCTGGATTTCCCGATTCAATTGTCGAGAATTCTTTTCTCCCCACATCAACCGAATTACCGATGGGGTTTCCCGTTTTTGGGTCGATACTTGAAAATGACACAACTCCCCAGAGAACTACGGTAGTACTGAAACTGTTTTCTCCCATGCGCTCTATAGAGAAAACCGTTCCCCTCACACCGGCAGTGGAAATGTCGGTTCTTATCTCAAAGACAGAGCCGTCGGTAAGGTTTTTGACGCTTCCATAAACCTTGCCCATAACAAGCCCGATAATCGTCGAGGTCTTGTCTCTTTCCCATCCAGAGCCACCACTGGCTTCCTCACTTGTAAAATCGGAGAGTTCAATCTCAGTCATTGGCCCAAGTTTAATAAGGTTTCTTTTTAGCTTAATGATCATGGTGGATTTATCGCCCGTCTTAAGTTTTGACCCGCTTCTTATGTTAATCCCATTTACCGCTTTAATCCAGTTGCCAGTTCCTTCCTCTGTTACAAAACAGTCCCTGTTAGTCTTGAGAATCTGCCCAATCAGCTCTCCCTCAAATGAATTGCCGGGTACCTGAAGCAACGCTGTAACGAGAAGTAAAATAAGCGTAAAACCAAAAAATTTATTTACTCTCATTTTTAAACCTCACTAAAGATTTAAAAGGAACAATTATTTTACCATCAATTCAAAAATCCCCTTCCACGAATCATCGGGGGGGCTCAAAATTAATTTATCGCACCTGTCAATGTAGAGTCTTGAGGGTTTATCGTCGGGGTACTGCTCAACTATTTTTTCAAAGGTACTTTTTGCACCCTCAAAATCCCTGTTTAGAAAGAACTTTCTTGCATCGTAAAATAGTTGGAGTTTTCTTCTGGTTGCCTCATCAATCCCTTCTTTTTTTCCTACAACTTCGTAGATTTCAACCGGCATCTCCCTTCCCGGAACTCTGGCAAAGTCAAGCTCTCTTACCGTAAATTCCTCCTCAACACTTTTCTTTGTCTCCTCACCAATAAGGATTTCGCTACCGTAAATCTTCCCTGCCGGTTCAAGCCTTGCCGCAATGTTTACGTTGTCACCCATGACGGTGTAGTTCATCTTCTGCACAGAGCCCATGTTCCCAACCACCATTGATCCTGTGTTTATCCCAATCCTCATGTGCAGCGGGGGCTTACCTTCATTCTCCCATTTGATTCTTAAGCCTTTCAGTGTAATGCTCATATCGTGAGCCGCCCTTACCGCCTGAAGGGCATGGTGGGGAGTTTGAACCGGTGCCCCAAAAAAAGCCATTATTGCGTCTCCTTCAAATTTATCCACCGTACCACTATGGGCAAGGATGATATTGGTCATTGATGTGAAATACTCATTGAGAAGTTCCACGATCTCCTCGGCGGTGGATTTTTCTGATATTGATGAAAAGCCCGCAAGGTCGGTAAATATCACCGTGAGATTTTTTTTCGTTCCTCCAAGGTTGAGTCTGTCGGGGTCTTTTATTAGCTGTTCAATAACAGTTGGAGACAGGTAGTGGGAAAACGCTTTTTGAATAAAACGCTTTTTTTTCGTCTCGTAAAAGTATTTTGTTGTGGTTACAGAAACGTACAAAAACAAAAATGCCGCTACTGGATATATCATGGTGATTACGACGTTCTTTTCGAGGATAGAGTATCTGAAAAAGAGGGTGTATCCGAAAATGATAAACGTTGTTAAAGTTATTCCAACAAATGGGCCAATTCTCAACAGGAAAAACCCAAAGATGGCGCCAAAAACGAGAACTATTATAATGTTTAAAATTTTAATCCATCCGGGTGCAAAGAAGAGATTTTCAGTAACGATATTATCCACAGCGGTGGCGTGTATTTCCACCCCCGGATATATATTCTCCATAGGAGTTACCTGCACATCACCCACACCCACAGCGCTTACGCCAACAATAACCACCGCCCCCCTGAATTTGGTCATGTTTGCCCTTCCCTTAAGGACATCAACGGCCGAGATATGGGGAATAGTCCTTTTTGCCCCAAGATATTTTAGCCATATATATCCGTTTTCATCTGTTGGGACGAAGGTTTTGCCCAGCTTTACCCCGTCAATTCCGTACTCGGAAACGACAAGAACGGCATAGGGTAAATCCAAATATCTCCTTACAAGCTCGATGGAGAAAGACGGGTAATAATCGCCGTTAAAATGAAAAGTTGTTGGAATCCTCCTTACAGTTCCGTCAGCATCCATAACTACATTAAAAAAACCTCCGGTGTACGCCTTGTTCGATATCACTGGAATGCTTTCCAATATACCGTATGCGGTAATCTTTTTAAGATATTCGGTCTCTCCCTTTACAACGCCGAATGGGGCAAGGAGTATCGGTTTCCTTTTCTTTGCATCCCCCTTGATTTTAAGGACATCTTCCTTTACGGTAATGAAGTGGTAGCCCATGATTACATTTTTCGCACGTCCAATGGCATCGCCCAGGGCCTTATCTGCAGGATGGACGCCTCCCGATTTCTTAAAGAAGAATTTAATAAAGCTGTCAATTTTGTTGTTGCTGATTCCAAAAAATGAACGAACGGAATTTTTTAGCTCTTTTTTTAAGGTATCAGTAATTGATGTGGTTTTTTCGGGGAAAATTATGTCAACGCCGATGACCTTGGGCGAGGCATTGGAAATATTCTTAATCAGTTTCGCCATTTTGTCTCTGGGCCAGGGCCACCGCCCCACCTCTTCAAGGCTCTTTTCGTCCACAGCAACAATGACAATTGGGACTGTACTCTCTCTTTGAGGGGCGGAACGCTGAATTATGTCTGTGAATTTTAATTCGAGGATGGAGACGAACTCAAAATTGGCAAAATATAAAAGTGCAATGAGCGTGAGGGGAATGAGAACGGAGAGAAAGCCGCTAAACTTTTTCATTTCTCTTTTTCTCTGTCTTTATAATAAAAAAGATAATACTTTTAAACGCAGAAGCT
>JAUWME010000213.1 GCA_030613285.1 Candidatus Zymogenus sp.
AGGGAGCATTTTCCCAATGCCGAGATATCGTGGGTGGTCGAAGAGAATGCGTATGATATCCTTGGGGGGATGAGTGGGATAGACGAGATTATTTTGTTTCCAAGAAAGAGACTGACACAAAAGGCAAAAAGTCCCACCACCATTTTTTGCGCAATTGCTGAGTTGGTTAGATTTTTAAAAGTTGTAAAGAATAAAAAGTTTGATGTTGCATTTGATTATCATGGTATTTTAAAGAGCGGGATAATCTCATATTTTTCTGGTGCCCCAATAAGATTTGGTTTTGCAAAGGGTTTTTCAAAGGAGATGAATCATCTCTTTAACAACAGAAAGATCGGTCTTCCTGTTCCGAAGCTGTCAAGGGTTGCCAGAAACCTCCTGATGACAGAGGAACTTACGGGCAAGGGGAATCTCCCAAAGACGTATATTGAAACTACCGAGGAAGACAAGAGGGTGGTGGATGATATTGAAACAGAGTATCTTTCTGAAAAGAGGCCGAGGGTCATCGTACATCCTGGGACATCGCCTAAGACTATATATAAACGGTGGGGGGCGGATCGTTTTGCCACCGTTTCTGATATATTAATTTCGGAACTTGACGCCGATGTGATTATCACCTACGGGCCTGGGGAAGAGGACACGGCGGACGACGTCAAAAAAGCAATGAAGCATGAGGCCACGGTTCTGAAAAGACCCCTGAAGTTGAGGGGGCTTGCAGAGCTTTATCGTCGTTCGGATGTTTATATCGGCGGTGATACTGGTCCTATGCACATCGCCTCTTTTGTGGGGACGCCTGTGGTGGCGATATTTGGGCCGACGGATCCAATCGAAAACGAGCCTTACAAAAAGACCCCGTTTGTGATGATTAGAAAGCCCGTTGATTGCAGCCCCTGCAGAAAGAGGGATTGCGTGCGGGGGGTCTGTTTTGAGGACATCTCGCCCAGAGAAGTGGCGGATGCGGCAATGAAACTTTTGAGTGAGGATAAAAAGGTTGGGGCAAGTGGCGCATAAGGTTGCGGTAGTAATTGAAAAATTCGATCCTGAGAGGGGCGGGGCGGAGGGTTATGCTCGCGATCTTTGTACGGGGCTTCTTGACAGGGGATTTGAGGTTCATGTGTTGGCAAGGGTGGGGAATGTTGACGACAATATTAATCACAAAGGGCCAAAAATCCACCTTATATCTACTGTGAAATACCCGAAGTTTTTGAGGCTCTACACCTTTGTCAAGGGAGTCGAGCGGGAGATTGAAAGGGGAGGGTATGATATTGTCCACGCAATGGGTCAAACCACCGGGGGGAATGTTCTAAATCCCCACTCTGGGATTGAGCAATCATGGATTGAAGGCGACGATAATTCCAGAGAGTCTGCAGCGGGAAAGTTGTTTGCCGGGATAAAAAGATTCTTTTCGCCGCGCCACCACCTTATTTTGGGTCTTCAGAGACGTCAGTACAACGAGATGCGTGTTAATGGGGTTAAGGCCATTGTTGCCATCGCTGATATGATTAAAAAGGATATCGTTAATTACCACAATGTTGATGAAAGCAAGATAGAAGTAGTGTATAATGGGGTGGATACCGAGAAGTTCTCAATCGGTAAAAGGGAACTGTTTCGCAAAGGGGAAAGGGAGCGACTGGGGATCAAAAATGAAGAGATACTGATTCTTTGTGTTACCAATAATTTCAGGCTAAAGGGGGTGCTCCCAGCAATTCGGATGCTGCCTGTTTTAAAAGAAAAGGTGGGGAAAACCCACCGGGGGTTTAGGTTGATGATTGTGGGGAGGGACAACCCATCGAGATATTTGAGGGAGGCAAAAAGGCTGAAAGTAGATGATCTTGTGATGTTTGTCGATTATGTTCCAGACCCTGTACCTCTCTATGCTGCGGCGGATATATATTTTCATCCAACGTTTTACGATTCATGCTCCCTTACGGTTATTGAGGCCTTGGCGTCGGGACTTCCCGTGGTGACAACCAAAAAGAATGGGGCAAAAGGCCTGATTAAATCGAAAGAGAGTGGGTGGGTGGTTAAAGACCCAAGAGACTATGAGGAGACTTCCAGGGCCATCATCCATTATTTTTCCAAAGAGGCCCGCAAAAAGGCGCTTGTGACGGCAGGGGGGTTTGGGGATGATCTCTCTTTTGACAAAAACATTGAAAGCATAGTGCAAATCTATAATAGAATAATTTCCCTTTAGGTTTATTCTTTGATTCCTTTGATAGTATATTAGATTGACATTTTGATTTGCTGTACGAATGGATGATTCGGTTGAAATCTACTAAATATTTTGTAGTAGGAGTAAGCGAAAATGCAAGGTGAGAAACTTCCAGTTTCGGTTTATATAATTACCAAAGATAACATACGCACAGTCCGAAAGGCGCTTTTGAGCGTTTCAGACTGGGCCGATGAGATTGTCGCCGTGGACTCTGGCAGCACCGATGGCACCCTTGAAGTGTTAAATGAGTTTACCGACAGGGTTTATCATCGGGATTGGCCCGGCTTTCGGGAACAATATCAGCACGCCCATGACCTAACAAAAAACCGCTGGGTGATTTTTATAGATGCTGACGAGAGGGTGTCTCCTGAGCTTGTACAAGAGATTAAGACGTTGTTTAAGGACGGTGAGCCCGAAATGGACGGCTACATTGCTCATCGAAAGACATTTTTTCTTGGGAGGTGGATAGAGTATGGTGGTTGGTCGAGAGATTATGAAATTCGTCTTTATAAGAAAGATTTAGGAAAATGGGAAGGAGGACTTCACGCAAAGGTTTATGTAAATGGAAAAGTGGGCGAATTTAAAAATTACTACCTTCATTACACTTACGGTAATATATCCGAACAGATAAAAACATTAGACTCATACTCTAAAATTGCAACGATGGATATGGTCAAGGCAAAAAAGAAGCCGAGCATCGCAAAACTTATTTTAAATCCCCCCTTTCGATTTGTTCGGGATTATTTTTTTAGGCGCGGTTTTCTTGGCGGTGTTCCGGGGTTGATTGTTGACGCGACTACTGCATATTACGTTTTTCTGAAATATGCGAAGCTGTGGGAATATTGGAATGTGCTTGATAAGGAAAATGAAGAATGATACCCGTTTCTGATCCAAAGAGGGGTATGACGGCCTTAAAAGAAGAGATAATGTCGGCTGTTTCACGGGTGGTCGATTCGGGTTGGTATATCTTGGGCGGTGAGGTTTCTGCTTTTGAGGAACAATTTGCCAAATATATCGGGGTCAAACACGCAGTATCAGTTGCCTCTGGTACTGACGCCCTGACACTTTCGCTTATGGCATTGGGAATTGGTCCGGGCGATGGTGTGATAACCGTGCCGAACTCGGCGTTTCCCACAGCTGCCGCAATAAGCAGGGCAGGCGGAAGGCCCCTTTTTGTCGATGTCGGTAAAAATTCCCGCACGATGAATCCGGAGCTCCTTGAAAAGTTTTTGAAGTCAGATGGGATTGAAAAAGAGAGGGTGAAAGGAATAATTCCTGTCCACCTCTATGGCCAGCCAGCGGATATGGATGCCATTAAAGCAATTGCTGAAATGGCTCGAAAGGATGATCTTTTTATCATTGAGGACTGCGCCCAGGCCCACGGGGCGCTTTATAAGGGGAAGAAAGTTGGGACGTTGGGAGATATCGCCGCTTTTTCCTTTTACCCAACGAAGAATCTTCCCGCCCTTGGCGATGCGGGGATTGTGGTAACAGGGAGTGATGATCTGGCCGAAAAAGTTAAGGCCCTCAGAAATTATGGCCAGTCCGAACGATACATCCACGATGATGTGGGTATGAACAGTCGCATGGACGATATTCAGGCTGTGGTGTTGGGGTTGAGGTTAAAGAAACTCGACACTGACAATGACCGAAGAAGAGAAATTGCAAAGATGTACACCGAAAATATCAAGGGGGACTTTGTTTTGCCCCAGGAGATGGAATATGCCCACCACGTCTATCATCTCTACGTGATGGAGACAGAGAAAAGAGAGGCGCTCATCGATTACTTAAAGGATGTGGGTGTCGGATTTGGAATTCACTATCCCCGCCCCATTCATCTTCAGGATGCATATAGAGCTCTTGGGCACAAAAGGGGTGATTTTCCCGTGTCTGAAAAACTGTCCGATACGGTGATTTCTCTTCCCCTCTTCCCTGAGCTTACAGACGACGAGGTTTTTAAAGTAATCGACTTCCTGAATAGATTTTAGATAGTTTTTGGATTTTTAAATGTGACGGGAACGAGTAGATTAAATCGTTTTTTATTTTAGTTTTATAATATCATGAAAATCTTACAAGTATTTGCCGATTGGAAATGGACGGGTCCCTCAGAGCCTATTCTGATTCAGACAAAGGCCCTTCTTGACAGGGGGCATGAGGTGATATTGTCTGTGGCTCCGACTCCTGAAGATATGAAATTTGAAGAAAAGGTCATCTTAACAGAGGGGCGCGATACAATATTGAAGCGTAAAATAAAGCCAGATAATATCGCAGAGAGGGAGAGTATCGAATATTATGCCGAAAAGATGGGGATTGGTGTTGACACTTCCATAAGCTGGGATAAACGGACAAAGGCCGGCAACCTGTTCGGTATCCCGAAGATTTTAAAAGATACTAAGTTGCTGCGAAGATTAATCGACGATTTTCCCACGGATATTGTCTCGGCCCATTCGTCCCACGACCACTTTCTTGCGGTTAGAGCCATCAAGGGATCACTGTCAAGACCACTCCTTGTGAGGACTGACCACAGTCGAAACTTTATATCAGGCGGCACTGGAAATCGTTACCTGATGGATAAACACACCGACGGTGTGGTGACGTTTTCAAAGATGGGCGCTTCTTCTATCTTGAAAAATTTCAAAATCCCAAAAGAGAGGATTAAG
>JAUWME010000257.1 GCA_030613285.1 Candidatus Zymogenus sp.
GCTGACCACAGGATGCGAGTGCCCCGTTGATGTAAAGCCTGAAAATTTAAGGGCAATGGTAGAGACGGGCAAAAACTATAAAGGTAAAAGTACAAAAACAAAAGCCAAAACAGACGATAGTAAAGAACAAAGTGTTGCCCAAAAAGCCCCGGCAAAAAGCACCGTAACAGTAAAAGAGATGCCCAAAGGCGAAATCTCCAGATCGTTGGGAGAGCTGGACTTTGACAAAGTTGGGGGACTCATAAAAAAAGCCATGGACGGGGGAGAGGAGCCATTCTCAATTCTCAACGAATTAAGGCTGGGGATGGATGCCGTTGGTGAGCGTTACAGCTCCGGGGAGTATTTTCTTGGCGAACTTATCCTCTCGGCCGAAATATTCAAAGAGGCAATGGAGCTCCTTGAGCCGCATCTGGGCGCAAATAAAGATGCAGATTCCCTCGGCGACGTCGTCATCGGCACCACAAAGGGAGATATCCACGACATCGGGAAGGATATCGTCGCTACACTCTTTAGGGTCGCTGGTTTTATTGTACATGACGTTGGTGTTGATGTGGAACCGAAGGTCTTTGCGGACAAGGTGGCCGAAACAGATGCCAAGATTGTCGCCATGTCGGCCCTTATCACCCCAACCTTTGGCTCAATGAAGGAGTTAGTGGAGATATTGGTGGAAAGAAACCTGAGGGATGATAGATATGTCATCATCGGGGGTGGCCCGACCACAATGGACGTCAGAGATTACGTTGGCGCCGACGGCTGGACATTGGATCCTCGACTTGGGGTTGATATGTGCATTGATTTTCTAAAAGGGGAGAGCTGATACTGATATTTATTCTCTGGGCATCACACCATCTTCAATGAATAATTCATGGAGAAATTTGAGGAAATATTCAGCATGACAGTTTTATTTGAAAAGACAACAATAAATGGATTAGAACTAAAAAACAGGCTCGTTCGCTCCGCAACCAATGAGGAAATGGCGGACAAAAACGGTTTTCCGACAGATAAGCACTTTAAGTGTTACGAAAGACTCGCCAATGGGGGGGTCGGTCTTATAATCACAGGTCTTGCCGCCGTCTCCAAAGATGGGCGCGTTTCTCCTGGGATGCACTGTATTTTCTCGGACGATTCCATCGAGAAATATCGCGAGCTTACAGACCATGTCCACAAGCACGGCGCTAAGATCGCCATGCAAATCGCCCACGGTGGAAGGCAGACCACACAGAGGTTGATCGGCACCAAGTCCATTGCCCCGTCGCCGGTAAAGGATAAGTCCTCCTTTACGGTTCCGAGAGAGATGACCGAAGATGACATCGAGAGGGTAATTGAGGATTTTGCCCAAGGGGCAAGGCGCGCCAAAGAGAGTGGATTTGACGCTATTCAGCTCCACGGCGCCCATGGCTACCTCATAAATCAGTTTCTCTGTCCCTACACAAACAGGAGAGTAGACAAGTGGGGAGGTTCTGTGGAGAATCGAGTCCGTTTTCTAACTGAGATACACAAACGAATTAGGGAGCTTGTGGGTAATGACTATCCGATACTCATCAAGATGAACGCCTACGACAAGGTGAAGGGGGGTCTCACCATCGAGGAGGCCACGATTCACGCCCAGATGATGGAAGAGATGGGCATTGACGGAATTGAGGTCAGCTGTGGTATTGCGGAGGATGGTCTTTCGACTATAAGGGGTGATTTTCCCATTGATGCGATCATCGAGGATGTGGGGATGTTCAGAAAACAACCGGTAATGCGTTTTATTATGAAGCATTTCGGGAAGATGATAATGAAACCCACCCCGTTTACAGAGCAATTTAATCTTGAGGCCGCCAAAACCATAAAGGATAAAGTCAAAATTCCAATATTTACTGTGGGTGGAAACATCAACCCAGCTGACATGAAGAAGCTCATCGAAAATGGCGATGCCGACTACATCTCACTTTGTCGCTCCCTCATTATTGAACCGAATTTTCCAAGGTTAATTGAAGAGGGGCGAACCGAACCCTCCCGCTGTATCCATTGTAATCTCTGTTTATTTTACTTGCAACTTGGCCCCCTTCGCTGCTATCGTGGAAAGCGGATAGACAGCAAAGCAAATGATATTATCTAAACGAGGTTTGCCAACAAAAAATGTCCGTTGACAAAAATGAAACAGATGAAATGGGCGACCTGAATTCATTAGATATTATTTCTGAAGCAACCATAAGGCCCATGGTCAAAAATGACCTTATGCAAGTACTTGAAATCGAAACGAATTCATTCCCCACTCCGTGGAGCCTGGCCCTCTTCCAGAGAGAGATGGAGCTTGACTTCTCGTACATTTTTGTCCTTGACCTTGATGGTGAGATCATCGGATACATGAACTATTGGCTCAGTGTGGGCGAAGTCCACATTATGAGCATTGCCGTAAAAGAGTCCTACAGGAGAGTGGGGATTGGGAGTTATATTTTGCAGCACTCCCTTGATGAAGCAATGTTGAATGGTGGTATTTACGCCTATCTGGAAGTCAGGGTTAGAAACTCGGCTGGCCTTGCCCTTTACCGGCAGAACGGTTTTGAGTTGGTCGGCATTCGGCGGGGATATTATACCGACACGAAGGAAGATGCTCTGATTATGGCAAAGGAGCTTGTGCCCGTTTGCCAATAAGTTTAATGGGTTGTTGGGCAAATGTCCTATGTGAGTAAAGTGGTTATAGTATTTCTAACTGACAAATTGTTATGAGTGTTGAACAACCACAGGGGATTGCCCCTACGATGTCGTTTATCGGGGTTGGTCAATAATTACGGGGGATGTGACCCTACGATGTCGTCTATCGGGAGTTGGTCAATAATTACGGGGGGTGGTTAGTCTTCTTCTTTTGGTATTGTAAACTCGATGTTTAGAAGGCTCTTTTTTTCGTCAATGTCCAGCTCTTCAATCTGGTGTTTTGTTGGGGGATATTGGGACTCGATGTAAGTAAGCAGCTCTCTGACCCTCCCCCTGGGAATGGTGATATTTTTTGAGGTCCGCTTGACCCCATAGGCAAATGTGTTTTTTTCCGTCCTCTCCTTGGTGAGATAATTTCCGTCAACTTTGTTTTCATCTCGATACACCACACCCAACTCTATCGCCTTATTCTGAATATCATTTCTTGCCTTAACGGGATTCAGTGTATAGATAATAAGGGTGATTGGATTCCCGCTTTCATCATTTGCCGTGAAGAGGAGTTTTTTTAGGGTGCCTGTCCCACCATTGTCGCCACCCGATAGAGTTTTGCCTTTGCGATCATCAGAAATGGTTTTCCCTTTTGCTTTCACATCTGCTTTATCATTATCTATCTCTTTTGTAACACCTTCCTCAATATGTGCTCTCGCCACTGCTTTGTCACCAAAGGAATCCTTTTTTTCAAGATCGTAAGTAAGAGTAGGCTTCGGTGTCTTTTTGGTGAACTTATCTCCACCAAGGTGGAGCGTTTCGGCCTCTGGTTCTTCATGAATAGAAAATGGTACAATTGTCGTGTCATCGTCAGCTGCCTCTTCGCTTTTTAGGGTGCTTGGAGAGGAAGCAAAACTATCAGTGCTGGATTCATATAATTTTTCTGGGGACGATGGCAGAACCTTACTCACTTCTAATTTCTCAACGGGAGATGAATCCTTTGTTGACACAACCATCCCCGGCATGAAACGAAAAACCGCAAAGATAATAAGGAGCGTAACGGCCGTGGTACCGATGATTTCGTAGGAGTATTTTTTTGGCGCGAAGAGTAGGCCTTTAAGAAAATGTATCCACCACTTTTCTTCCTCTTCTGTTTTTATTCTCTCCAAAATTCTCTCTTCCAGCAGTGGTGATACGGGTAGTTCAATATCTCGCGCTTTGGTCAGTATCTCGTCGAGGTGCTTATACTTTGTTAATTCGTCTTTCAAATTGGGATTGAGCTCAATCTGTTCTTCGATGAACGCCTTTTCTTCAGCTGAAAGTTCGCCGTCTTGATAAAGGCCTATGAGGTTTTCTGTTTTTTTCATTTTATAGTTCTTCCGAATTATGAGTACCCAAACAGTATTGAATAATATTTTGACGGCCCCCGTTAATTGATTACTCCATGTTGTTGCTCTATACAATACGGGCAGGCACATGGGCCTGCCTCTACCAAGCCCCATCTCCCTTAATTGTCAATTCTCTCCAGAGATTGCCAACCCTCAAATTACCAACCCCTTTCTATTACTGACCAACCCCCTATCCTACATCTATCCCCCCCCTCAATTGCCGGCTCCTTAATTTGCGATCAACCCTAAACCCAATATTACCAACCCCTTCTATCAACGACCAATCCCAACCAAATTTACCCTCCCCATACCACATATTACCAATCCCTTCCAAATATTGCCAACCCCTTTTTTATTATTACCCCCCTAAAATCCCAAACATTTAGAACTGCCACCCCCCCAATTACCCAACCACCGACCCTCCATCTAATTACAACCTCCCAATT
>JAUWME010000427.1 GCA_030613285.1 Candidatus Zymogenus sp.
GCTCCGAGATGTCGATGGCAATTTCGAACCTTACATCACGGCCGTCGGGCCACCTGATTATCCTGTCTGTTATCATGTAGTCCCTGTTGAGGGTCGGGTTGTGATATTCCCACTGATACTCTTTGTTTTTGTCTTTTAATATAATCTCGTTTGTACAAAAATCGCATGGTGAGTCGAGGCCTTGGAGTTCTTTGTAGCAGATTTTACCGATAAGCTCTTCGTTAAAGGCATTTTTGAGTTTATCGTTAACGAAAAGTATCTCGTATGTTTGTGGATCAGAGACATAAATAATTTCTGAAATACTCTCAAATATCGAAAGTAGTTGTTCCCTTTCAAAATCCAATGTCTTTTTGGTTTCTTTACCCTCCCAGTACATTTGGAGCATTTCACATATAACTTTAAGGGCCTGGATGTCCTCGTCTGACCACTCCCTTACATCATTGGTATCATCAAATCCCATAAACCCTGTTAGAGTGCCAGCCTTGGACTGAAAGGGAACAACAAGAAGCGAGCGTATCTTTTGAGATTCAAGAAGTTCCTTTTCTGCACTGGCATTAACGGGAAGAGAGTTCACATCCTCAATAACAATATTCTCTCCATTTTTGAGTTTCTGCATCCACCAAGGAAATTGAACGTTGTCCATATCCTGAAGATTGTCTATCTGGGGTTCTGTCCTGGGTGCGCACCACTCGTGGGTGTTATCCATCTTCTTAAAATTGTCTCTTAGCTTGAAGATATAAACCCGATTGACGTTGATGGTCTTCCCGATGATCTTGAGGATATGGTTGATGTCGGGGGTCCTATCTGTGATAATCAACTTTGATATCTCGGCCAGAGACCTCTGAATCTTCAGATTAGCTTTTAATTTCTCTTCAGCTTTACGCTTTTCTGTGATGTCCTCGCCGGAGCTTAATATCCCGATGATTACGCCACTTTCGTCTTTAAGAATGTTATTCTTCCAATGGATCAAGCGCTGTTTCCCATTCCTCGAAACGATGCAGTTTTCCATACTCTCTGGCATCTCTTGTTTTCCGGAGATAATGTCGAAGAAATAATCCTTTACAATCTTCTGTTCATCTTTAGGCAGGCAGGTGTCAAACCAATTTTTACCAATAAGTATCTCTTTGGTATAGTCGAGTATTTTTTCTGCTTTACGGTTGAGAAGGGCGATGTCTCCCTTGGTATCAAGGACGACAATCATCACACCTGCGATGTCGAGAAGTTTCTCGGTCATACCTACCGCTGAGAGGGGACCGCCGATCTCATTGTTATTGTCGTGTTTTGTCATGCCAGAATATTCAAGCTAATACATTTTTGTAATCTTGATGATAATCCTGATGGAGATTCATCTTTATAGCATAAAACGAAATTTCTGTATAGAAAAATAGTTGTTGTGAAGTGATCGCAGAAATTCATTTTTGGCGCATAAAACCAAAAAGTTTGTTTAAGAGCGTTTTGTTCATCTGTCTTTTACAAATATTTCTTGACAAATGGGGTGCCATCCATACAATGAGTGAACGCAATTTATTAAACCAAATTGAAATTAGACATTGTGCTAATGACCGGGTATAAAGGGACTTTGACCATTCTTCTCGTTGATGCCAAGGCGCAATAAAATAGTGGGAGATGTCTAAAGTATCGAAGCCTACCATGTAGTTTTTGTTAAACGTGTTGATGGAGAAGATTTAACTTAAATGGCCAAAGTTGAAACAAAAGATAAAGTACCAGTAGCGGTAAAGCTCGGCTATGGTTCCGGTGATTTTGCCATGATGTTGGCATTTAACCTCCCGACGTTTTACCTGATGTATTACTTTACGGACGTCTTTGGAATAGGCGCGACCGCTGCCGGAGTGATAATATTTTCATCGAAGATTTGGGACTCTTTTGTCTCCCCGGCGATGGGCTACATATCAGACAACACAAACACCCGCTGGGGCAGCAAGCGTCCCTATATCCTCTTTGGGGCGTTGCCCGCCGGGATTTCCATAGCTCTCCTCTTTGCGACCCCAAACCTTGCCACGGAGAACCTTCGGATTGTCTACGGGCTTACCATGTTTTTCCTTTTCTGCACCACGATGACAATAATGGCTGTTCCCTACGGCGCGCTAACCGCAAACATGACCTCAGATTCCAAGGAGCGGACGATGATATCGGCCTACAGGATGGCCTTTGCCGTAGTGGGGACCCTGGTTGGCGCTGGGGTCACCATCCCCTTGGTTAAGACCTTTGGAGGTGTGTACCTAAATAAATATTATAGGGTTGTTGAGAGCGTTGCAACAAGCACAGAACAAACAATCAACATCTTGGGTTTTCGCTTGGTGGGGATTTTCTATGGCATTATCCTATCGACGATTGTTTTAATCAGCTTCTTCTCGGTAAAAGAGCGTCTGGTAAAGACAGCGCAAGAGGGCAACTTACTATCCCTCGGAGATAACATCAGGCTCATCTTGAAAAACAAGCCCTTCCTTATCCTCACCAGTGGTGTTCTCATGCACCAGATTGCTATGAACATGATGTCGGGCGTGGTGGTCTACTTCTTCAAATACAACCTCAACGCAGAATCTATGGTTCCCTGGGCGTTTTTGATAATAATGGGGGTTGGTGGTGTAATGCTCCCGTTGTACATCTACATTTCATCTAAAAAGAGCAAGAAGTTTGCCTACAACCTTGGGACGGGAATTGTCGCAACTATGGCATTTCCCATTTTCTTTTTTGGCGACATAAATGTAACAGTCACTTTATTGATGTTTTCCGTTGTAGGTTTTGGGATTTCAACGGTCTTTCTGT
>JAUWME010000475.1 GCA_030613285.1 Candidatus Zymogenus sp.
TCGATTTTGAAAAAATCATTGTCGATCCCGGAATTGGCTTTGGAAAAACTTGGGACAATAATCTCCCCATTATAAAGAGAATATCAGAATTTTACGAACTGGGAAGACCCGTGCTTGTAGGCGCCTCTCAAAAGGCGTTTATCGGCGAGGTGACGGGAAGGGAAGCGGGCAACAGGCTCTGGGGGAGTTTGGGGGCTGCGGCTGCTGCATCCATCTTTGGGGCGCACATTGTGAGAGTCCACGATGTTAAGGAGACAAAAGACGCCATTGATGTGGCTGACGCAATATTAAGAGAGACAATTAAGTGATGTTGGGGGAAGTTAGTTTCCTATTGACGGAATTAATAAAGTTTCGAGACTATTTAGATACTCAAAATACGGAAGAATAAAAAATGAAAAAACTCTTCGGCACCGATGGAATTCGGGGCGTGGCCAATGAAGAACCAATAACCACCGAAACCGCCATGAAGTTGGGCAGGGCCACAGCATATATTTTTAAAAACGGTACCCGTCGCCACAGGATTGTCATCGGAAAAGACACGAGGGTATCCGGTTATATGCTGGAGACGGCGTTGGCATCTGGCATCTGCTCGATGGGGGTGGATGTCCTTTTGGTGGGGCCGCTCCCAACGCCGGGTATCGCCTTTATAACATCGAGTATGCGCGCCGATGCCGGTGTGGTCATCTCGGCGTCTCACAACCCGTTTCAGGATAACGGGATCAAGATTTTTTCCGGTGATGGTTTTAAGCTCCCCGACAAGAAGGAGCTGGAGATCGAGGATTTGATTTTTTCAGACAAAATCGATAAGCTTCGTCCCACGGCAAAGGAGGTGGGAAAGGCCTTCAGGGTGGATGATGCGGTGGGGAGATACGTGGTCTTTTTAAAGGGAACGTTTCCAAAAAAACTCGATCTTACTGGAATGACCATCGCTGTCGATTGCGCCCACGGCGCAGCGTACAGGGTGGCACCAGCGGTTTTTGAAGAGCTTGGCGCAAAGGTGATTACCATCGGTAACGAGCCCAACGGTGAGAATATAAACGACAAATTCGGGTCGCTTTACCCGGAGGTGATAAGTGCGGTTGTTAAGGAACATGGCGCGGATATTGGAATTGCGCTGGACGGCGACGCAGACAGGGTCATTGTCGTGGATGAAAACGGACAAGAGGTAAACGGCGACCAGATTATGGCGATCTGCGCCCAGGAGAAGATGGAGAACAAGGAGCTGACTGATGGTGTCCTTGTTGCCACAGTCATGAGCAACATGGGACTTGAGATATTTATGAAGGAGATCGGCGGGAGATTGATCAGAACACCCGTGGGGGATCGATATGTGGTGGAGAAAATGGTGAAGGGGGGCTACAGCCTTGGCGGGGAGCGTTCGGGCCACCTCATTTTCATCAACTACAACACCACAGGCGATGGAATCCTCTCGGCGCTAAAACTCCTGTCGGTCATGGTGAGAAAACAAAAAAAGATGTCGGAGCTTTCGGGGCTTATGACGGAGTTTCCTCAAGTTCTAAAGAACGTTATTGTAAAAAAGAGGGAAGATCTCAATAATGTGCCGAAAATTGTGGAGGCTATAAATCGAGCAGAAAAGCGACTTGGCGACAAAGGGCGGGTCTTGGTGAGATATTCCGGTACGGAGCTGCTTCTCAGGGTCATGGTTGAGGGAGAGGACGAAGGGCTGATCAACACCCTAACCGATGATATTATCGAGTGTGTGAAGAAGGAGCTTGGATGATAATCGGCATTGGAACTGACGCCTTGGAGATTGAGCGGATGGCTCTGTCACTAAAGAGGCGTGGGGCGGGGTTTGAGAGGCGGGTGTTTACCGATGGGGAGAATGCCTACTGCAAAAGGAAGAGAGACCCCTCGGCGTCTTACGCCGCAAGATTTGCCGCAAAGGAAGCCACATTAAAGGCGCTGGGGAGGGGGCTTTTTCAGGGAGTGGCGTTAAAGGAGATCGAGGTTGTCAAAGACCCCAGGGGCAAGCCGGATATTTTGCTGCACGGCGGCGGCAAAAAACTCTTTGATGAGATGGGAGGAAGGGCAATTACCTTGAGCCTTACCCACTCCAGAGATATAGCCTTTGCGGTGGTGATCTTTGAGGGGGAGGCTGACAAAAGCTAATAGTTTTTGGGGGTCTCTGGGGGGGTGGGATTTAGGTGTCGGGAATTTCAGTAAGACCCAGAGGGTTATGCCAAGTTTTTTTGGCCGTGCTTTTTAGATGTTTTTTTAATATGTGCTATAAGTTTTTTAGATATCTTGTTTAGTCAGCCAAAACAAAATTGAGCATTTAGTTGTCAGG
>JAUWME010000337.1 GCA_030613285.1 Candidatus Zymogenus sp.
GATTGGTGTTGTCAATTTCAAGATTGGCGTCCTCGACCGCCAACTTTGCCGCCACTGCCGTCATTCGGGAGATTTTGTCCATCTTCCTGATGGCTTTGCCACCGAGGAAATCCTTCGGGCTAAAGTCGGTGATTTCCGCCCCCAGATGAGACGGGAGGTGGGATGTGTCAAAAGATTCCATGGGTAAAATGGCGGATTGGCCACTAAAGAGTCTCTCTTTAAATTCATCCACTCCAATCCCCAGGGGGGTTACAATGCCGATTCCTGTTATGACAACGCGCCTACTCATTTACGATTCCCTTTTCAGTGTATTTGCCAAAGATGACCGTTGTGTTGTTTCCGCCAAAGGCAAAAGAGTTTGAGAGGACGATATTTGGCCCCACGTCTCTTGCCCCGTCGGATACGTAGTCCAGATCGCACTCTGGGTCAGGTTCGGTCAGGTGGATTGTTGGGGGGATAAATCCGTGATAGATGGCCAACACAGAGGTAAGACCCTCCAGCGCACCCGCTGCCCCCAGGGTGTGTCCAATCATAGACTTTGTGGAGCTGACAGGAATGTCGTAGGCCATTTTTTTGAAGACCGCTTTTATTCCGTTGGTTTCAGCCACGTCGTTTGTTGGGGTTGCGGTGCCGTGGGCGTTGATGTAATCTATCCTTTCGGGGGTAATGCCGGCATCGATTATGGCGCTTTTCATAGCCCTTGCAGCTCCCGATGCTTCGGGGTCTGGGGCTGTCATGTGGTGGGAGTCGCAGGTGATGCCATATCCCAACACCTCCCCGTATATTTTTGCACCGCGCCGAAGGGCATCTTCCAAAGATTCGAGGATTAGTATACCCGCTCCCTCGCCGAGGCTGATACCCTGTCGGTTTTTATCAAAGGGTTTGCAATATTCTGGGTCCACAGCCCTGAGGGCATTAAAGCCGGTGTATGTTATAAGCGAAAGTGGCTCTGTGCCTCCAGTAATGATTAACTTTGCCGCATTGGATCGAATAAGGTCTCTGGCGTAGCCAATGGCCGTTGCCCCGGACGAGCATGCCGTCATAAAGGTGGTTTTGGGGCCCATGAGGCCAAACTTTGTGGCGATGTGATCCGCCGAGGATGCGGAGAAGAGAGAAGCCAGTTTGGAAAACCGCACTCCATCTGCCCCGTCCTTCAGGTAGTCCCAATAGAGCGCCTCGGCTTCTGGGATTCCGCCGGCACCCCCGCCCATGATCACACCGGTGTCTTCTCTGATATCTTCAGAAACAGGGAAGTGACCAGCGTCTTGAAGGGCCTCCGCCGTTGCCGCCATCGCCAAAAGGTCTGAGCGTGACATCCTTTTGATAGAAAACTCGGTGGGGATTCCGGGAGACATCCCCCTGGGATCAAAATCGTTAACCTCCGCACCGGTATTTGTTCTGGAGCCTTCGGTGTCAAAGACGGTTATTGGGCCAATGCCAGAGACGCCTCCCTTGAGGGCGAGGACAAATTCCTCAATCCCTTTTGAGATGGCGTTTACGGTTCCAAGCCCCGTAATGACTACCCTTTTACTATTTTCGTTTCTCTTCATTTTTTCGCTTTAATGCAAATATTGCCATATTAAAATTGTATGACTAAACTATACAAAAATGTGGAATGGGACGGAGAATAAAAATATTGTCTGTTTGTGTGAAAGCATTTGATTGAAACGTATATTATATACTAAATTCATCTTATCTTCAACAAAAAGATTTGCCAAAACTCCCCATCTTATCCGAAAGTTTCCCAACCGATAATTATCAACCGATGTCCATCAAAGAGAGACGCCCCTCAAAGCGCGACAGGAGCACCTGTTTTGTCCCACGGTGGGCGGGATCGTTGAGCATCGGGTCTTTATCTATCAGCAATTCTGCCTCCTCTCTGGCAATGAGGAGCGTGTCGTAGTCACGGATTAGGTCTGCTGCCCGAAAGGCGGGAATTCCAGATTGCCTCGTTCCCATAAATTCGCCGGGCCCCCGAATCTTCAGGTCTTCCTCAGCGATGACAAATCCATCGGTGGTTTTCTGCATGACCTCAAGGCGTTTTTTTGCATCATCGGAGACACGGTAGTCGGAGATAAGGATGCAGTACGACTCATCGCCGCCGCGACCAACCCGTCCCCTCCACTGGTGCAGCTGGGAAAGGCCGAACCTCTCGGCGTGCTCCACCACCATCACCGTGGCATTGGGGACATCCACCCCCACCTCCACCACGGTTGTAGCAACCAGAAGGTCAATTTCTCCCCGTGTAAATCCACCCATTATCTCCTCTTTTTCCTCCCCCTTCATCCTGCCCGTAATTAGTTTCACACTAAATCCAGCGAAGATACTCGTCAGCTTTTCTGCCATCTCGGTGGCGTTTTTCAGGTTCAACGTCTCGGACTCCTCCACAAGGGGATAGACAATATACGCCTGACGCCCCTTTTTGAGTTCACCCAAAATAGTGTCATACGCAATTTTTCTTTGATCTTCCCCAAAGAGCAAAGTCGTAATGGGCTTTCTGCCCGGCGGGAGTTCATCGATTACACTGATGTCCAGATCGCCATAGACGGTCAGGGCGAGGGTTCTGGGGATGGGCGTTGCGGTCATTACCAAGACTTCGGGTCGTTTCCCTTTCTCTTTTAGTGCGCCGCGCTGCAGGACGCCAAAGCGGTGCTGCTCGTCTACCACAACAAATCCAAGGTCGGAAAATTCAACCCCCTCCTGAATCAGGGCGTGGGTTCCAAAAATGATATTTGTCTCCCCTGTTTTTATTCCCATTAAAACTGCCTCCCGATTGCTCCCCTTCACCGACGACGTCAAGAGGGCGGATGAGACCCCGATCTTATTGAGCCTCCCCGAAAGGTTTCTGAAGTGCTGCTCAGATAGAATCTCAGTTGGGGCCATAAACGCCGCCTGGGCGCCATCCTCAACAGCAAGGAGCGCTGCCAGTATGGCAACTACGGTCTTCCCTGAGCCCACATCGCCCTGTAAGAGGCGGTGAGTGGTCTGGAATGATCGCATATCGTGGGTAATTTCATTTAGTGTCCTTGTCTGGGCCGTCGTTAGGGAAAAGGGGAGGTTCTTAATAAATTTGTCTATCAGTGTTCCGGGGAGATTAAAGCTCCTTCCCAGTGATTTAATAATTTTTCGCCGTTTCAAAAGCAGGCCCAGCTCCATAATAAAAAGTTCGTCCATGGCAACCGATTTGATGGGAAGCCACGAGCCGTTTTCCATATCAGCAATGCCGATTTCGTCTTCGGGAACTGACGCAGGATTGTGGATGATTTTGACGGCATCACGTAAGGGCAAAAGCCCGTGCCTCTTGCGCATCTCTTCAGGGACGCCATCGATTAAATAGTCGGAGAATTTTTGCGTTGCCTCGGTGACAATCTTCACCACCGTCATCAGCCTCATCCGCTCCGGCAGCTGGTATCTCCCGATGATGTCGGCATCGTAACCTTCCGTACCTTCCCCCTCCCACGGCTCCACGTCCGGGTGGGCCATGCTCTTTCTCCTGTTAAATTCGGAAACGACCCCCGTCACCAGAAGCCGCGTCCCTACCTTGTAGCGACTCTTCATGTACGGTATATTAAACCAGACCAGAGTCATAAGGTCTGTGCCGTCGGTCACAATTACCTCACTAATTCTCCTG
>JAUWME010000093.1 GCA_030613285.1 Candidatus Zymogenus sp.
TTGATAGAAAAAGGGTACGGGGCGGTTCTCACACTGGACGCAGACCTCCAGCACGAGACCAAGGATATTCCCAAATTGACCGAAAGATATCGGGAAGGAAACATCGATTTAGTCATAGGCTCCAGAATGGCATCTTCGGAAAATATCCCAAAATACCGCCTTATCCCAAACCTCGTCGGCAACTTCTTTCTATCCAAGGCATCCGGAAGAGAGATACAGGACAGTCAGTCCGGTATGCGTATCTATTCCACCAAACTCCTCAAAGAGATAACCCTGACAACTTCCCAGTATGATACAGAGTCAGAAGCTATCATCAAGGCGGGAAAGGCGGGGTTTAGCTTTGCATTTGTGCCGATAAAGGCAATTTATGCCGAGAACCAAATATCTTTTTTCAGACCAGTAAGAGACACTTTCCTCATTTGTATGGTTTACTTGAGAAGCCTTTTTGAATAATATATTACAAAAACAGTAGTATACAAGATCAAAAAGGCTCTTTTCTCTTGACCTTATCCTAAAATCATACTACTATAATACCGAGGGGAAAAATATGCTATATTATGATGAAATAAGAAGATTCGCCCTTGTTCAAGGGATACACAACGGAATGGGTTTGTTGTCAAAATTGTCCGACAAAAACCTCATTAAAACCACCCACTGGATGGAAAAAATCACAAAGAGAGATCACCACAAAAGAGCCATCAGGAGAATCCGGGAGCTCTTCGAAAATGGTCATCCCAGCTTTGTCGTTTTCAAAAAGGTTCTAAGAGAAACACATCCTCGTCACAGAAAGCGCCTCGTCAAGACATTTATCATAAACCAACTTCTCATTGGAGGCAATCGCAGAAAGGCCTTCTCCGAAACACCCGGAGGCTTCTACCCGCCGGGCCTGATGGTAATCTCACCCACCATGCGGTGCGATCTCAACTGCTTTGGGTGCTACGCCGGAAGCTACGCCAAAGGAGACGACGTCTCATTTGAAGACCTCGATCGCGTCCTCAACGAGGGTAAAGAGATGGGGATGTTCTTTGTGGTTATATCTGGGGGAGAGCCCTTCTTCAGAAAAGACCTCATGGACCTCTATGAAAAACACCATGACATCGCGTTTCACGTTTTCACCCACGGGGGACTATTGGATAAGGAGTTGATCAAAAGAATTGCAAAGGCCGGCAACATCCTCCCGGCAATAAGTATCGAAGGATTTGAAGAAGAGACCGATCGAAGGAGGGGAAAAGGACAATACAAAAAGATAATGGAGGCAATGAGACTCCTGAAAGAGGAAGGGGTTCTCTTCGGTTTTTCATCCACCCAGACCAGACAAAATGCCTCTTTAATAACCAGCGACGCCTTTATGGATCACCTTGTCGATATGGGGTGTTCCATGGGGTGGTATTTCTCCTACATACCAATAGGAAGAGAACCAAATGTTGACCTTGTCCCTACCCCAGAGCAACGAGATACCCTCAGAAAGTGGGTGCTTCACGTCAGGAACACAAAACCAATCCTCGTTGCAGATTTCTGGAACGACGGCCACATCGTGGGGGGGTGCATTGCCGCAGGCAGAAAATACTTCCATATAAATTCCAAAGGCGACGTCGAGCCTTGCGTATTTAACCATTTTGCATCTCACAATGTAAAAAACTCAAGTATAAAAGAGGCTTTAGACTCCAACCTTTTCAAATACATCAGAAGTGCACAAAAAGACCACACCAATCACTTAAGACCATGCATTATAATAGATCATCCAAAAGTCTACCGAGAGGCCTCCTCCATGGAAGGAGTCTATTTCACCCACGAAGGAGCCGATAACATCGTTTTGGAAATCGCAGACTTTCTGGACAACTACGCCGAGGAATATGCAAAATTTGCTGACAAGGCCTGGGAAGGGTACGACCACCCCTAAACCTTGCTGGCAATAATTGTAGGTTGGGAATTTTTGGGGGGGAGTGACAATATTTTCATTGGGGGCTGTCGGTAAATTTATCTGGGGATTGGAAATTTTGGTAGTTGAATAATCGGGGCTGTCGGTAATTTTATTAGGGGGTTGGCAGTAACTATAGGTTTGGTGGTTGACATCATTAGAATGGTGGGTTGGCAAACAAATTTTTTGATTGTTGCTAAATTGTAAACCCGGCCCAAAGTGAAAACTCCAACATTGTTAAAGTAATATATAATTTTAAAGTTAGTTTCAAAGTTCTTATAAAGCTATTTTCTAAAGAGCCACTCACATATTAAAGGAGCTAAAAATCAAATATCTGCGTGTTCAAATTTCCATTATAGTCATTGCTTCTTCCCTTCTTTTTGCCTCCTGCACCCTAAAAACAGTGAAGCCAACCGCCGAGATACCGCCGTACATGAGCGCATCCGAAATACTCAATGCTCTAAAGACCTCCAGCGAAAAGGTAGAAAACATCAAGGGGATAATGACCATCACTGTTCTAAACAAAGAGGATGAATCTAAAAGCACCATCAGCGGATATGTGGCCTTTGCCCCACCGGACAAGATGAGCTTCTCCTACATAGGGCCTCTGGGTATGATTTTTTTTGCGGCAATTAGAAACGGAGACAAAATCGTCTTTTATCTCCCCCAGCAACGCAGAGCATACATAGGAAATATTGATGACCTGAAGTCGGGGCCAATAAACAATAGTTTCTCTATTGCGCCGTTTTCTGAACTGGCGGGCGAAACCTACTTCGTCCAGCATGATGGGCCCATAAGCTCTCTTTACGGACTTAAAAAAGTTGAGGAAGGCTGGGAGATATTAGAAACATTAATGATAGATAGACAGAATATGAGACTTTTGGAGAGACGAGTCTTTGCCGATGGAATTGAGGTACTTCGGGTTGAAAATCTCGAATATTTCGAAATCGACGGGATTTCCATTCCGAAAATAATCTCTATTAAAAGTATGGAAAATGGTAAAGATGTAAGTGAAGTCAAGATCGGCTTTAAAAAGATTAAGCTTAATAAAACCCTAAACCCCAGCGTCTTTGACACCGAGGTTGACGATGCTTGGGGTGTGGATGGGATCGAAAATTTTGTGCTTCCGCAATTCTAATTCAATTTATTTAAAAACAACCCAAAAAAGGCCAAAAATACGCTCTAAATAAATATTATTGCAGTGAAGTAGAAAATAATTTTGTCAAAAAGCCCAATGTTCATTTTGGGCTTGATTTTTTTTCATAATTTGATATTAATTGTAAAAGTTTATTAAGGGTTTTTTAGATGAGGAGGAACATGAGATGAAAGAAAAAAGGATTCTGCTAATAGTTTTAATTTTGTCAATTGCTCTCGTTTCGGCAATAAATGCCCATGCTCAGAGAAATGTCACCCAAACTCACACTTTTGTCATAGAAAAATGGACTACATTAAACCTCGCTATTGAGGGAATCTCAATAAAGGAGATCAGGTTTTTTAGCGATACAAAAACCACAGGGGGCCCCTTTGGTATTAACCCCACAAGAGGACCCTATCTGAAGTTCATTATCTACAATGACTCATACCACGAGATCGACTACGGTGTGGCAATTGCGCTGTTTGATAAGAAACACAAATTAATTACCGCAAGCAGTTTTGCTCACCCAGGAGACTTAGACCCCGGTGAGAGATACGAGGGAACTATTGTTTTTGGCCCTGTCAATAGAAGATACCACGAGACATCATATTTCAAGATAGCTTTAGAGATATACTAATTGTCGGATTGTTTCGGAGTTCTTCGGATTGGTATTGCTTCGGAGTGGTATTGATATTGCGGTTGTTTTAGGTTGAACCTATCTTGTTTTATATCATCGTACTCATATTTGGAACGATAGCCTACCTGCTGTTGTTCATTTATGCAACACCAACAACTGTGGCTGTCGGAATTGTCCTTTTTTTCTTCCTTCTGTGGTTTTCCCTCTCGATATTTGTAGTTCAGGTTCCCTTCTTCTACAGTGCAAAGACCAAAGGAGACAGCCGCAGGCCCAAAGTGGCGTTGACCTTCGATGATGGCCCTCACCCGAAATACACATCAATGGTACTGGACATCCTGAAAGAAAACGATGTTAAGGCCACTTTTTTTCTTGTTGGAAATAAAACGCAAGAAAACGTTGCCGTAGTTCAAAGAATGGTCAAAGAGGGACACCAGATTGGCAACCACTCGATGTCTCACACACATCTGCTCAGTTTACAAAGAGAAAGGTACCAAACAGAGGAGATTGGTGAGTGTCAGACTGCAATTTTTGATTTGACTGGGCTTTCTCCACTCTATTACCGCCCACCAATGGGATACAAAACACCATCCACATTGAAAGCTGCAAAAAAACTCGGCCTTACCATCGTTGGATGGGACATCAAGGGGTGGGATGTCTTCCAAACAGATCCTGTGAAGATTGCATCTTCGGTTTTAAACAAAGTAAAGAGAGGATCGATTATCCTCCTTCACGACTCATCATCGGTCAAGGGTAAATCTACAGACAGAGCCCCAACAATCGATGCGCTTTCCATTATCTTATCGGGTCTAAAAGATAGGGGCCTAAAACCTGTAACGCTAAAAGAGCTTTTTGCTTTTTGATATGGAGAATATAAATGAAAAAGACCCTGCTTCTCATTCCACTGATCCTGTTTTTAATCCCTTGTATAGCCTTTGGAGAGTCAAATGAGATAGACAACTTTTTAAAGGGCATGACGACGTTTTGGGATGGAGTCGATACTATGGTCTCAGATTTCACCCAGAAAAAAAAGTTGGAGCTTTTTGATGCCGAAATGGTGTCGAGCGGAAAATTTGCCTTCAAAAAACCGGGTACTATGATTTGGCGATACGATCCCCCAGAAGAGACCGTCATGGCCGTAAAGCCCGGAGTTGTTACAATCTATTTTAAGACCAACAATAAGGCAATGATCATTCACCTCAGCGGGGATGACAAGCTCCCCCAGTCAATGACCTTTGCCTTTGGCGGGTCGGGAGACATCCAGGGGCTAAAGGATAAGTTCAATATTTCATTGAAAAGTAATGAGAAAGGGGGAACCCTCACGTTGATTCCCAAAAAAAAGGGGGATAGCGACGGCTTTGAAAAAGTTGTCATTGGTTTCAAAAATGATTTTACCCCCGCATCCACGACAATTTATTACTCCACAGATGATGTAACAACCTTTGAATTTTCCAACGTTGAGATAAATGGGTCGGCAAAAGATGAGGTCTTTGACTTTGTGCTCCCAAGGGGCGTTGAAATCGAGGAGATCGGAGCGGGTAAATGACAGGTGATTTGATTAATGCTTACATGAGAAAAAGGTATGTGTACTTTTTTAACCTTTTTGAGGTATAGGTAATAGATTTGAGGGTAGCTGGACGGGGAAAATGTGTTCAGTTAATACTCGGAGAGCAGTTAAGACATCAAGGCAATGGGTTTAAACCCATTGCCAAATCTTTAAGCCAAAGTACCATTTTCACACGCTTAAAAAACAATACTGTTTAGGTACTCAAAATCCGGAAGTACCGCAAAAAAGCGTTTTTAAAAAAGTAAATTAAATGGAGAATTAAAGTGACTTCCATAAGGACAAGATTTGCCCCCGCCCCCACCGGCTACCTTCATCTGGGAGGCGCCAGAACCGCGCTTTTTAGCTGGCTTTACGCCAAACACACAAATGGAAAATTCATCCTCAGGATTGAAGACACCGACAGGGAACGCTCCAAGGATGAATATACCGACGCAATATTGAAAAGTATGGAGTGGCTCGGCCTCGACTGGGACGAGGGGCCTTTTTATCAAAGTGAGCGGAATGATCGCTACTTGGAGGAAATTGATAAACTCCTTGAGGCAGGAGATGCCTACCGATGCTTCTGCACAGTTGAGGAGCTTGAGCAGAAACGAAAAGATGCCCAAAAGCGTGGGGAAAAGCCGAAGTACGACGGAAAGTGCCGGGATTTAAATCTTGCAGAAAGCAAAGAGCCCTTTGTCGTAAGGTTTAAGACCCCAAAAACAGGCGCCACCCAATTCATCGACCTCATAAAGGGGAAGATCAGCTTTGACAACAGCGAGCTTGACGACCTCATTATTCGGCGCACAAACGGCTCGCCCACATACAATCTGACGGTTGTCATCGACGACTCCGACATGAAAATGACCCACGTCATCAGGGGCGACGATCACATCAACAACACCCCAAGGCAGATTGTCATGTTTAAAGCACTGGGCCTTGAAATCCCCAAGTTCGCCCACGTCCCGATGATTTTTGGTGCAGATCAAAAAAAGCTCTCCAAAAGACACGGTGCGCTTTCGGTCACCGAATATAGAGATGCTGGATTTCTGCCCAATGCTGTCGTCAACTATTTGGTTAGGCTTGGCTGGAGCTACGGTGATCAGGAGATTTTTTCCACAGATGAACTCATCGACAAATTTGACATCGTAAACGTCGGAAAATCCGCCGGTGTTTTCAACCCAGAAAAGATGGAGTGGCTAAACTCCCATTACATCAAAAACACCGACTCCATCAACCTTGCTTCAAATGTCCTCCCGTTCATTGAAGAGCTGGGATACAAAGTCGAAAACAAAGAGTGGCTTGCCACGGCCATTGATACCTTGAAAGAGCGGGCAAAGACCCTCAAAGAGTTGGCGGTGCAGGGGGAGTTTTATTTCAAAGACGATATTGATTATGATGAGAAGGCGGCGAAGAAGTTTCTGACTGAGGATGTTATCAAACCCTTTGAGCTGCTTTTAGAGAGTCTTAAATCCCTTAAATCATGGGACGAAGAAGCCATTGAGGCAGTGTTTACAAAGGTACTTGACGATACCGGCCTAAAGCTTGGCAAGGTGGCCCAGCCCGTTCGGGTTGCGTTGACCGGCGGCACGGTCAGCCCCGGCATCTTTGAGGTCATCCACGTCATCGGAAGGGAGAGAGTGATCGATAGAATAAAAAAGGCGATTGAATATGTTGAGAGTGGATAGTGTTATACTAATAATATCTAAATCCTGCAATCGGTATTAAACATATTGCACATTGGAAAATATTTGACAGTACCAAAAATGGTGGTAAAATACCTTGATACTATCAAACAGTTTTCTGAAAGATAAGATTTGTTTTTAGGGATATTTAAGCCCAACACTTAAAAAGCAGCATTTAATTATGGGAGTTTAACAAATGAACGAAAACAATAAAAATGTAATCCTAATTACCGGCATTGTAGGCATCATCGGTGCGGTTCTAATGGTAATAAGCGACCTTATGATTTCAGCAATCCCTTTTAGCGGTAAGGAGGCATTGGAGTTAGGTTTAGATAGCTTTCTATACATATCCCAGAATAGATTGACCATCGGAACAATAATGGGAGTTATGTGTATCCCATTTTGCATAATAGGTCTCCTGCAAATCTACATTGGTGTTAGACCTGCTGGGAAATTGTGGTCAATTCCTATAACCATCTTCTTATTCTATGCCATGGTAGTGGGCGCTGTCTTTCATGGTTCTGTAGGTTTTCTTGGCACAGCCCAGAAGACACTTCACGCCATCGGTGAAGGCTATAGCGCGCATCTATCGGAGATGATGAATATATTTACAAACTACAATAATATGTTCTTATACATAATATTGGCATGTATGGTCATAGGCTCCCTCTTGTTTGCAGTGGCGGTTATAACTGCCAAAACCGCATATCCGCGATGGATG
>JAUWME010000152.1 GCA_030613285.1 Candidatus Zymogenus sp.
CATCACAAACAAAACAATTAACGCAGCCTGTCACTATGCTGCACTTTGCGTCTGCTGGTTATTGTAGTCGTTAGCTGGCAAAAGGAGAAAAAATGATATGGTTTGAAATAATGTTGCGACTATTACGTCTATATAGTTAGAGACTATCTAAATTCAAAGCAAATTATGAGCTGTATAAGAAACTTGCTTTCATATTGAAGATTTAATATGTGCACAAATACGGGAGGTAAAAAATGACTAATGAAAAAAGATGGATTCGGTGGGATACCGATCAAGGAACTATCGAATCAAACTTCGGGAGAATGCTCCTTTATGCCGATGGCTTCATCAGAAATTTTTTTGATGAATTCAAAAAAACCGGGGGCGAATCTCTGGAGAAGATGATCCTAAAGGACATGGCGCTATCTATGGAGATTGACGTAGGTGATGGAAAGGATCTGAGTTGGGAATCATTTGAGGAATTATTGGAAAATCACATTACGCCCTTTGACGAGGTGGAGAACAAGCCCCCTCAATTCATCTGGGACGGAAAAGGCAGGAGGGTCGAATTTCAGGATAGATTTTTTATGAAGCTCTGGCCCTTAAAAACCATTGGGGCCTTTAAGATTTCTGCTGAAAACGCCCTTACCGAAAAGGGGGCAAACGCCATAATCGGTCAGGCCTCAAGGAAGGCGGGGAGGGAAATGGTAGACATTGTCGGAAGCGCTTTCGATTGGGAAACAACAGAGAAGGTCTTTTCGACCATCGGCGATATAATGACCACTCTATACTTAATGCTTGGCTGGGGCAAGGTAAAAATACTTGCGGACATTGACGAAAAAATGTTGGTATTTACGCTAAAAAATATCTATGAAGCCGAGGCTGGGAAAAAGGGAGCCCCCCTTACAATCTTGAGAAATCAGTTTGAGGGGGTGAGCGAGGGCATAGCCAAAAAGGAGGGTAATTCCGTCAGGAGCAAGGAGGTAGATTCACCCTTGGGAGATGACACCCGCGTTGTGGTTTTAAAGCTTTTAAAGCCCAATGAGGACTTAGATTGGGAAACAGTGCCCTGGCAGAAGCTTCTGAAATAGTCTTGTTCTTAAAAAGAAGATGAGTTTGTTAGATAGTTTGAGATGTTGACTAAAACATTGAGACTAAAAAAGGGGATTTTTACGTTATGATTAGTTCCGAAGACACAAAAAATGTCTCAAGAAAAAGTGAGGATAACTACTATCTAAAAAAGAAGAAGAGGATTCTGAGACAATTCAATTTGATGTTACAAAAAATGAGGCCTTACCTTGTATCCCAATTCGGCGAAGAAGATACAGCAGACCTAATACCCGAATTATTGTTGGAGCTTGAAGAGATCATTCCAAGACTGCCCGATATTGGCGGCAAAAAGAGCCCCTTTATCAGACAGATGGTGCTTTCTGGGTATGCCCTGTCGTTTTATCATGTTATGAATCGACGAGAAATGCCGTTAGAAAAAATAGGTTTGACTCTGTACAGGACCTTTGAATTCTATTTCAATACCATCCCTACACCACTTCGGCGGTTAATGGGAATGTGGACTTTTTCATCTTTCAATCAAAGAAAATATCAAAAGGGTGCCGAAAAGAGTAACCATAAGATATTCCCTAACGACCATCTATATGATTATGTCAAGGGAGATGGGGAAAATTTTGACTTCGGTTTGGATATTAGGGAATGCGGGATTTCAAAATTCTTTCAGTCTTTAGGGCTTGAGGAGTTTACACCGTACCTCTGTATTACCGATTATTGTATGTTCAAAGGTCTTTTCGTCGGTTTTTCTCGCACATCAAGCCTGGCGTCCGGGGGCACAAAATGTGATTTTCGATTTAGGAAAGGTGGAGAGACCGCCGATGGCTGGCCGCCGGAGGCCCTCCCTGAATGGAAAAAATAGTCAGTTTTACATTGTTGGCGACTGAGGACAAGATTAGGAAAGTGGGGAAGTTAATCGAGTTGACAGTGGAATTAGATTGGAAGGCAGTGCCTTGGCTGGAATTAATTATGTAGTATAGTTGTGGTGCGGCAAAAACGAAATCGAAACAATCTGAACATCTAATATGAAAAAAGTGGGGGGGAGGCGATACAGCAATTTTTGGTTTGTCCAACGTTAATTATAAAAGCAGTTTATTGGCAGGTTAGCCTTAATTGCGGGAATAGATTGTTGATACAGCAATTTTTGGTTTGTCCAACGTTAATTATAAAAGCAGTTTATTGGCAGGTTAACCTTAATTACGGGAACAGATTATTGGCACGGCAATTGTTACATTAGCCACCTTCAATTGCTGGAACAGTTTATTTGCGGGGCAGCCTTAATTGCAGTAGCAGGTTGTTGAAGCAGGTTGTCGACACCTTATTATCACATTGACCAACCTCAATTGCGGGAGCAGTTTACGGGAGAGGTTAGTTGAGGATGTAGTTGATTGGGTTTACCGGCACGCCATTTATTCTGACCTCGTAATGAAGGTGTGGACCGGTGGAACGTCCGGTGTTTCCTACGGTGCCTATCCTCCCACCCCTCTTTACTCGAACCCCCTCTTTGACTTCGATACTGTTGAGATGCCCGTAGCAGGTGGTGATACCGTAGCCGTGATCTACAATAATAAACTTGCCATATCCGCCCTTTATGCCGGTAAAGATAACCGTTCCGTCAGCCGAGGTGTTAATCACAGTTCCTACCCTGTTTGCAATATCTATCCCCTCGTGCATTCTCCACCCCCTGAAACCAAAACCCGACGTAAGAAATCCCCTTGTTGGCCAGATGGATGGTGTGGATGCCAGAAGATTTTCCTGTCTTTCCAGAAAGCTCAGAAGCTGATGAAGGCTCTCCTCTTCACGATTTGCCATTTCTGTGAGATTTTCTATCTCCCTATTCAGTTGATCAAAGAGGGTGTTTGTATGATCATCTCGTGATGATTCTTCCTTATATCCGGGGAGAGGACCGCCAATTCCAAAAAGATCTTTCTCGCCCGTTAGCCCACCTTCTTTGAATTTACTGATATCGGTGATATCTCTAAGTTTCTCATCGAATCCCTCGATCTTTTCCATCCTTGTTGACAGGGTTTTGAAGGTAGCTTCAAATCTGTCCAGTTCAATCTTTAGATGCCTGTTCTGCTCGGAAAGGTCGCTGATTTCAATATACTCTGACAGTACATCAAAATAGTGAAAGAACATAAACCCCGACAATAGGAAGGCAGAGGTTGTAAGCACAATGATGAGATAAAGGAGGTGGTTTGACAATTTTATTTTGAAAAGGGTTGGAGCTTTTTCTGGGACGATTATGATTGTAAAGTGTTTTTTATCTATCATAGCCCTAAACAGCTTCTTAAGTAGTTTTATATCTTATTATAGCTCTTTTATGGTTCTTTATTGTCATATTTAGGCAAATTCATACAAACACAACAAAACTTTCCCATTATGTGACATATATCACACAATTGATTGGACAGTCAAATAAATTAGTAAAATTTAATTGTCAGATTTATCAATCAGTCCATTTATACTTTTCATTTCAGGATGAAAAGTACTGGATTTAATGGGACGTTATTGATGCGGACTTCGTAATGAAGGTGGGAACCCACAGAACGTCCCGTATTTCCCATAAGGGCAATTTTATCCCCACGCTTTACCCTGTCTCCCTCATCAACAAGAATACTGCTAAGATGGCCAAAGCCTGTTGAAATGCCGTAGCCGTTGTCTACAATAATATATTTACCGTAACCACCCCTTATCCCCGTAAAGAGGACGACACCCGCTGCCGGTGAGAAGATCGGAGTACCAGTTTTATTGATTATGTCGAGGCCATTATGCATTCTGAGCTTTCCAGTTATGGGATCTTTCCTGAAGCCAAAACCCCTAACGTTGTAAATTCCCCGAGTGGGCATAATTGATGGAGTGCAGGCGAGGCGGTTTTGTTGTCCTTCAAGAAAACTGTATAGTTCTTGAAGGCTTTTACCTTGAATCTCTGACTCTTTTTTTAGCCTCAAAATGTCTTCGTTGGTTTTTTCAACGAGAGAAACATCGTCCCCCTTTGACTTCGATTCATCTTCGTCGACAAAGGGACCGCCAATTCCGAACATCTCGTATCCACTATCGTATTTCTCTATCTCTACAATATCTCGGAGTTTTTTATTCATGGCGTTCAGTTCACCAAACCGTACCAATAAAGTGTTGAACGTCTCTTCAAACTCCTCAATTTGTTTCTTCTGAATCCTCGTTTCCTCCTCAAAATACGCAAGCCTTTGAGTCTCAACGTGCATTTTCGCGTAGCTTACAATAAGAACAATAGATAGGATGAAAAGGGTTATGACAAGAAAAATGAAGGTGTTAAGAAACGAGGATGAAACCTTGATTTTGCTTAAGTTCCTGGCCTTATCTGTCACGATCATAATGGTGTAATAATTTTGTTGAGACATGGCATGACATCAAATAGAGTGGTAAAAAAATGTTGCAGAAATTACGATTCTCAAAACCCCAAAGCCAAGTGGTTGAAATATATCACGAAATTCTATTCAAGTCAATAGGATTAGAGTATTTATCGCCTTAATCGGATGAAAAAGTAAGGGAAGACCCAAAATGGGCCTTTTGGATTGTAAGAAACAAAGTTTTTTAGTGCAAACCTGATATTATAGACCCGTAGAGGGGACTTGACTATTTACAGTAGTCGATGGTCTTTGTAACTGAGTGAATCTTCACCTTTGCGCCCTCAAGGATGACAAACTCGCTTAGACCAACCTCGCTTTTTTTGTTGCCCCAGTCGTATGTATAGCCAAGCCTTGTCCACGGATACCCATCTTTCCCATAAGATTTACTTTTTAGCACGCTAAACCAAAGAATGTACTCGTTTGATATAGCGATGATTTTTTTGGGCTTCGGAAAGTCGAGCTCTGCCTCACGATCGGTGATCTCAGGATCAGGGCTTGGCCGAAAGAGGTCTTCGGGTGATACCCAAATTTCCACAAACCTGTCCTTCCCGTTGTTTGGAGGAAGCCCCATAAGTTGTTCCAACCTCAATGACATCGCCGTTGGAGTACCTTTGGAGAGCCGATTATCCTTGGAGAAATTCCTCAGCTCCGGGACGGTTGTCACCCAGACCTTTCTTGACATAACCATCGTCTTTCCCACATTTTTGTCGTAGCCATCCCAGGATGTCCAAGTGACAACTAAAAGCTCTTTTTTGTTTTCATCTCTCCAGACGAGGTCTTCGTTTGTCTCCACGATGGGGACAAGGTCCCTTGATATCTCGTTAGGCTCTGCGGTTTTAGCATCGGCCACAGCAATGAGGTAGGCACCTTTGAGGTCATCGGCGCTGACTTTGGTTGGCAGGGTTGCGCATCCGTTGAAGAGAAGGACGCTTGAGGATATGAGAAAAATGGCAGTGATGAGAAGCGTGGCTGTGCGTATCCCGCTCCTTCTACTTCTATTTTTGATATTACTTTTACTTTTGATACCAAAATTACGTTTCATGTCCAAACTCCAATGTTTATAGTGGTGATTTAGAAGGTTTCAGTAGTTTTAATAACGTTACTCCACAATTTCATTTTTTGCAAGGAGAGATTTAACCGTTTTTTTGTCCCCTCCTTTCAGTTGACAATTAACCAAAAGTGGAGTATGAATAGTCAACAAAGAAGAAACGTTGTTTCAAAAACATTTTCCTTGAAAAACATGAATGGAGAATATGAAAATGAAAAAAGCATTTATCGGCATCGCCATTATCGCCGGAATCGTAATAATTGCTGGTCTCTACTTCACCGTTGCCATAGGCGACCTCAAGGGGATCGAGACGAAAGAGATTCCCGAAATAGTAAAAGATGAAGCCAAGGGCATGGTTTACGTAAAGCCTGTGGACGATCCAACAGGCAAGCCAAAAGAATTCTGCCGGGTAATAGATGTTGACGGAAAATCGAAATTTCTGCAAGTCAATGCCGACGACCAATATATGATCGGCTACCTCAAGGCCCGAACCATCGGAGACGAAATGATGGACTACATCAATACCGTTGATAAAGAGGTCACCGACTACGCGGGCTCCTTTATGATGCGCATAGTAAAAAAGAAGAGCCGCTACTACTGGAAGGCGATGGATGACAAATATAAGGATGAGGTCATCGGGGTGTACCACGGCCTTTTGGATGAGGGCTACGACGTTAAGGCGGCCGATGTCCTCTTTGCGTACACATGGCGGGAGCTTGTGTATGT
>JAUWME010000483.1 GCA_030613285.1 Candidatus Zymogenus sp.
AACGCCGCTGCAAGCTTTAATTTATCCTCATCATCAAAGAGGATGGTCAAAATCTCGGCCATGGTTTCCGAATCTCCAAAGCCTATTCTCGTCGCATAATCTTTCAATTCATCTGGCACTTGCATTTTCTACTCCAATAAAAATGGTTTGTCCAATTCAACCAATTTATAATTAACTGATTTTTTTCTTGCACTCTCCCACACTCCATGATAATTCTAAAGCGAGGCAAACAAATCATGCAATCACTCTACATATCCAATACCTACAGGATTTATATCTTAATAGCTGGCATCTACGACGTACTTGTGGGACTGTCGGGATTTTTCCTCTATGGCATCACGTACCTTCTGATGAGCGCCCTTGACCCCAATCTCCCCATGGCCCCGGAGCAATCTATGGAGATGACATGGCTCAAGATGAACGGCGTCTTCATGATTTTCATCGGCCTTGGATACATCTTTCCGTACCTAAACTACGAGAGGCACAAATCATACATCATCGTCTTTGGGGTGGGCCTAAGAACATGGGGAGGCATCTTCCTTGTCTATGCCGGCATTGCCTGGAAACTTTCCTTCATCCTCACAATCTTTGGAATCATTGACCTCCTCTTCGCTGTCGGGTTTGTCTTTTTCATCAATAACTACAAGAGACGAAAAGTAATGCTCACCTAACCACCCCTCGCCCCCCTGCCAATAGTTCTTTGCCAATTCTGGCAATTACACTGCTGGCACCTCACCTGCCAATTTCTTTCTAATAAATGCCCAGCAAACTTCATTTGGCAGCCCCCTCCTGACAATGACTTGCAAATAAAGCCCCTGCTAATAAAAGTCTGGCCAACCCCCATTTTAGACCTTGCCACCCGGAGGTGGAGTTAGTTTGACGTTCAACTTCTCCAGTCCCTTTTTTATCTCAACGTTGATCCTGTGCCTTATTCCGTAGTAGTCATAATCCAATTCGACCCAGTAGGCCAGCCTGAAGATGAGAGAAAAATCCCCATAATCGAAAAAATCGCACCGAACGCCGTCCCTTATCCCGTCAATCTTCTGGATGGTTTTAACAATGGCGTCGGCAAACTTCTCCATATCCGCAGCTTTGGAGTCCACCGCCGCATGAATAGTCAACACGACCCTTCTGCCCCGCCTTGCCGAGATGTTCTCCAAAATTGAGTTTGATATCTCGCTGTTGGGAATATAGACTTTTGTGTCGTCCCAGGTCCTTAATGTACTCATCCTGAGGCCGACCTCCTCAATCGGCCCCTCTTTACCCTTAAACGAAACAATATCATCTATCTGAAAGGGTTTATTCATAAAGATGTTAAAGCCGCCGAACATATGACCAATGGTGTCTTTGGCTGCCATGGCGATGGCAACACCGCCGAGACCAAGACCGGTGACCAATGAGAGTATATCGTAGCCGAACTCCGAAAGGAGGACAATAATCACCATTATCCAGATGGCTATCTTTGCGAGGTTGGAGATTACCGGGATGATCTGATCGTCCAACTTCGATTCCGACTTCTCAACAAGGGGAGACAAAAACCCCTTCACAACCACATCCACAAGCCTCACCACAAGCCACGTTACAATGAGGAGAAAAATGACTGTCAAGACCCGGGAGATGAATTTGTCAAAACTCTCTGAAAGACTTATGACGTTAAAGGCCGCCCAGAAACCCGCAATAACGATCATGAGGGATAACGGCTCCTCAATAAAATCGATTATCATATCGTCAATCTGTGTTTCCGTCTTCTCTGTTAATTTCCTTATCTTGTGCTTAAAGACATAGTAAACGACTTTTGCCAGAATGGCAAAACCGATTATGATAAGGAAAAAATAGATATACCTATCCAATGTATTTCCTAAATAACTCTGGGAGAAAAACTCAACAATCCTTTCCATTTACTTACCTCCATTTTTACAAATAATATTCAAACATTATTTATTCAACTTACTACTGCAATTGTATCTTTCTTCTCAAATCAATATTTTCGAGGGACACTCCCCCCCAACGCCTCGGTTAAATCCCTGACCTTGACGTACCCATCGGGAACATCGAAAAGATCGGGAGACGGCATCTCCCTCTTTATCTCCACAAGCTCCCAGCGGGTGATGTAGTTGGTGGAACCCGTCTTGAGTCTGTATTCTGTCTTGATGGGAATTGAGTTCAAGGCCACAGCTCGCCATTCGGTATAGTAGGTGAAGGTTCCGTCCAAAAATTCATCCTTT
>JAUWME010000259.1 GCA_030613285.1 Candidatus Zymogenus sp.
GTGAGGTTTCTGGCGAATCTCGGCCTTACAAAGACTCACAGGCGCCGTAAAATTCTCTTTGCCGCAATAAAGCCGATACTTCCCCTCTTTCAGAGCGAGAAGGCGCCGGATAAATCGGTCGGGAGGATCGAGGTCTGGGGAAAGCATGAGGGAAAAGAAAAGCTCGTATACTATACTTATGTGGGACACATAGCCTTTATCACTTCGGCACCGTGTCTTCAGGCTGCTGTGTGGCTCCATAAAGGTAAATTCAATAAGCTTCCCGGCGGCGTCTATGCCCCGGAGCGTTTGATAGAAGACCCGGAGCCGTTCCTTTCAGAGCTTATGAAGAGAGGTGTTGTTATGGACTACCACGAGTGAGAATTAGTAAAAAAAGCAGTGGTAAGGCCATTATGGCAATGTCGAAGAAGCGAAGAAGATGTTAGGGATAATATATAATGCACTGAGAAACTATTGGGTATTTGAAGATTTTCCAAACTTTGTATTGAAAACCCAAGGTACCTTCATTAACAGAAAAAACAATTTTTTGCAGTAGTTTTTTACAATAAGAGGAGAACAAAATGGCCGATTTAGACGTTAAACTCCCCGTGGGGAGGCTGATCTTCGGATACGTAATTATCATCGCTCTGTTAGTGCTGGTAACAGCGGCGACCCACTTTGTGCCTGCCGGGGAATACAACAGGGTCGAGAAGGTCAACAGTGAGACCGGAAATACAATGACGGTAATCGTTCCGGACTCATTTAGTTATGTAGATCAAAATCCTCAGGGTTTTGTAGATTTTATCTACTCCCCAATAAAGTCCCTCTACTATAAAGGGATTTTGGGGGCCGTGTTGGTGGTATTTATCATCTTTATCGGTGGCTCGTTTATGGCCATGAGGAGGACCGGGGCGCTCGATGCGGGAATACTGAATTTCATAAAGAAATTTAAGGGGAAGGAACATCTGGTTATACCAATTATGATGGTATTTTTCTCGCTCTTTGGGGCATTGTTTGGGATTTTGGAAGAGCTCGTACCATTTATTATCATCATCGTCCCAATGGCGATTGCCATGGGCTACGATTCCATCGTGGGGATGATGATGATCTTTGGGGCGTGTGCCGTGGGATTTACTGCTGCTATGACAAATCCTTTTACCGTCGTCATTGCCCAAAGCATTGCCGAGCTTCCGATATATTCAGGATTGTTTTTCAGGTTCGTTGCATGGGCAATTATGATAACTCTGGCGATTTTGTACACGTCGTGGTATGCCAGAAGGATAAAGAGGGATCCAGAAAAGAGCCTTGTCAAAGAATCTGATGGTGATTTTCGCAAGGAATTTGAGACACTTGAGAGGGAGCACTCCGAATTTACGCCAGCGCACAAGAGGGTTGTATGGACAATTGGAATTCTCGTCCTTCTGCTTCTGGTTACAATAATTTCCGGACAGCTGCTTTTCCCTTCGAGTCTCGGTGATATCAGTTTCCCGTTGGTCTTTCTGATTTTTCTCATCATGGGGATTGCCTCCGGCCTTTTGGGGGGGCTTGGTGTTCTGGGTACCTTGAAGGCCTTTGGAAAAGGTATAATCACCTTTTTGCCTGCAAGTCTCCTTATCATGTTGGCGAGGGCGATCTTTGTTGTTGCAGATGAAGGGATGATTATGGATACAGTACTCTTTCATCTCTCATCGATTATCGACAACTATCCAACGGTGGTGGCTTCCTGGGCGATGTTGCTTGTTCAAACTGCCATCAACTTTTTTATCTCCTCAGGCTCCGCCCAGGCGATGGTGGCAACTCCCGTCATGGTGCCGTTGGGAGAGCTTGTGGGAATCACTCGTCAGACCTCGGTCCTTGCTTTCCAGATGGGGGACGGTTTTTCCAATCTCTTCTGGCCGACCAACGTTCTGCTCATTGTGGCGCTTTCTTTGGCTGGAATCTCTTGGACAAAATGGGCACGGTTTATATTACCCCTTCAGGCGATGTTTCTCTTGGCTGGATTTGCGATACTTACTGTTGCGGTGCTGATAAATTGGGGGCCCTTTTAAAGCGAACTTAATGTTTAGGTTTTTACTTTAAATAGGCAGCGAAGCAATCTCAAAATGCTTTCTCTTCAATGACAAGTGGGATTAAAACGGCGGCGCAATTTGGGGGTGTCCACAGGGAACTTTGTAAATATCGAAAACTTTAATGATAATTGTGACAAAAGCAGGAAATTGCTTGTTTTTAGTCCGTATACGGTTTATTATCATGCCGTAGAGATTAAGAGCAGTTTTCTTATATGAAATGGAGAGGGACAAAAAGCAAAATGGAGATACGTCTTGACGAAAAGATAGTGCTTGTTACTGGGGCATCATCTGGGATTGGAAGGGAAATTGCGCTTGAGGCCGCAAGGGCAGGGGCAGATGTTGTCGTTAACTATAAAAGTAATGACAGGGCCGCAACTGAGATTGAGGGGGAGATAAAAAAACTCGGTGTTAGATGTCTCAAGATGAAAGCGGATGTTTCCAAAGAGCTGGATGTTGAGGGGATGTTTGGAGCCATTGAGATGGAATTTAGTTCGTATCCCGATATACTTGTGAACAATGCCGGTTCTATGATCGAGCGCACTCCCATCTCTGAGATGAAACTTGATGTGTGGGAGCAGGTTCTTTCTGTGAACATGACATCCGTCTTCCTCTGTTCAAAGGAGGCCCTAAGAGGGATGATCCCAAAAAAAAGTGGGGTCATTATCAACATCACCTCCATTGCGGCATACACAGGAGTTGGGCCGGGCTCTTCTGCCTATGCTGCAACTAAGGGCGCTATAAATACTTTTACCCTGGGGCTTGCAAAAGAGGTGGCTGAGCACAACGTCCGGGTGATGGCGGTGGGGCCGGGGGTGATAGAAACCCCCTTCCATGATAAGTTCACGCCAACAGATAGAAGAAAAGACTTTCAAAAGATGGTGCCCATCGGCAGGGTGGGGACACCGGAAGACATCGCTCCCTTGGTGATATTTCTCGCATCGGACTACGCCTCATTTGCCACCGGCCACCACTTTGACGTGTCTGGCGGGATGTGATAGTTATTAAAAAAAGTCAGTATTTTAAGGCAATAGTTTTAAGAAGGTAAAGAGATGAAAAAAGTTTTTGTGGACGAATTCAGCGTGGGGAGAGAGATCGATTCTATCTTCCTTGTTCGGGACAAAAAACTCAAAAAGACTCAGCACGATAAACCCTTTTTAGACCTGAACCTTATTGATAAGACGGGAAAGGTTAACGCAAAGTTGTGGGAAAAGCGGGATGACCAAAGCTACGTTGAGAGGGTTTACGAAAGCTTTGGGAAAAACGATTTTGTTCGGGTGACTGGTCGGGTCGAATCCTACAGAGAAAGCAATCAACTCAATGTGGATACTATAGAATTGGTTGATGATGAAGATGTTGAGCTTTCTGACTTCCAACCCACTGGAGAGAGAAATCCCGATGAAATGGTCAAGGAGTTTGTGAAGATAAATGATGGGATAAAAAACCCGCACATCAAAAAACTTATCGCTTCTTTTTTTAAAGACAACGGCTTCATGTCAAAATTTAAGACCGCCCCCGCCGCAAAGAAGCTCCACCAAGCATACCTTGGCGGGCTGATGGAGCACACGCTGAACCTTGTCAACATAGCCATTGCCTTGGCCGACTACTACCCCTTCGTAAACCGCGACCTTCTGATATGCGGCGCATTGTTCCACGACATCGGCAAGATGGAGGAGCTCGATTACGTTCGCTCATTCGATTATTCCGACACGGGACGGCTTTTGGGCCACATCTTCATCGGGGCAGAGATGGTAAAGGAGAAGATTGACAAGATCGATGATTTCCCCAAAACACTTTCAGACATGATCCTCCACATGATCCTCTCCCACCACGGCGAACTTCAGTTTGGCTCTCCGGTTCTGCCAGCCATTCCAGAGGCGATTATTCTGCATCAAATTGACAACATGGATGCCAAAGTGTGGGGTTTTTTGGGAGAGATGGAGAGATCCATTGACGTTGATGGCAACTGGACAAAGTACTCCAACGTTTACAATCGATTTATCTATAAGGGTGATACATCTTTCGGCATTGAGAGCGATGATGATTCTAATAGAAAGGATACAAGAAAGAAGAAGAGGTCGGCTTTAAGCCTCTTTGACGACGAGTAGCCCCCCGCCAATTATTAAGGGCCCCTGTTATTATAAGGGGCTGCCATTTTTAGAAAAAAATCTTTCGGTGCGCTACAGCTTTAGTGCGCTGGCAATCCTGTCGTTTACTTTTTCAACTCCAATAAATGTTGCCACCCCGCAAAGTTCAGGCCCGGATGTCATCCCAGTGATGGCTGCCCGAAGGGGCATAAAGAACCCCTTGCCGGAAACACCGCACTCCTTCATGGCATTGGCCACACCATCGCTATAGCCTTCGGGGGTAATCTCATCCATCTTGCCAAATGCCACAGATACCGCTTCGAGGAT
>JAUWME010000039.1 GCA_030613285.1 Candidatus Zymogenus sp.
TGATCTTATGATAAACAACGCCGGGATTGGCGCCGGAGGGGCCGTGGGTGAATTTCCCATGGAGCAGTTTAAGAAGGTGGTGGATATAAACTTCTGGGGAATGGTCTATGGCTGCAACGAGGTAATCCCCAGGATGAAAAAAGCGGGAAGCGGTTATATTATCAATGTCTCCTCAGCGGCAGCCTTTACAACGCTGCCTGAGATGGCGGCCTATAACACATCCAAGGCGGCTGTGATGGCGCTGTCTGAAACCATCTACACAGAGCTTGCTCCACATAACATCGGTGTTACGGTTGTGTGCCCCACATTTTTTAACACAAACATCATAGAAGACATGGCAAAGGGGGGGAGATACCCCGACGAGAAAGCGCTGAAATTCGGGAGGGAGGGGGTAAAAAATGCCCCCATGACGGCAGACGACATTGCGTTGATGGTAGTAAAGGCCGTAAAGAAGGGAAAGCTCTACGTTATACCGCAACCGGTTGCAAGAAAAATGTGGTTGACAAAGCGGTTGTTGCCAACATTTTATTACAAGCAGATTGCCAAGTTGATGAAATCCGGCACCCACATTGAGTATTTTATAAAGCAGGCCAAGAGGGGAAAGGCTTAATATATTTTGTCTCTTTATCAAATCGCAGTATCTTTTTATCAGATCCCTAAATAACAAAATTTGTTAAGTTTTTATGATATTTATAGTTTGATGTCACATTTTTTCTTGACACAAACACACCTATTAAAATATAATCTTATTTAGCCGGAGTGGTGAAATTGGTAGACGCAGGGGACTCAAAATCCCCCGGGCCTTGCGTCCGTGTGGGTTCGATTCCCACCTCCGGCACCAATTGTTCAATTGGGGGGTTGCCGTTGTTGGGGAGGTAGTTGTTTGGGGGGTGGCTAATCAGTCAGTTTCTTTTGCTTCTTGCCAAAAAAACCATATTTACAATTTCCAGCCTCCTGAATAATTGCAATAAATCGTGTGGATATATTGTCACTTTTCATTTTAATAAGTTAGTTTAATAAATCAAAGGTACTGTTTGTGGATAATAGTATTGTTGAGTGGTACCAAAATATCCCACGGCAGGGGGAACATAACTTTTGGTGAAATAGAAAAATCAAACAGCTCTTTTCAAATTCTTTATTTCCACATAATGCTTACAAAAGCACAAAAGTATATTGTGAATTAGCTTAAGTTATGGTATAATTTTATATGCTATATTGTTTTTTATACGACAAAACATTGTGAGCCAAAAAGACCATGTCTGGTAACCTTAATTTGCAAAAACAACTGACTGCTATAAAAAATGTTTCATCGACAACTACAAAAAGTGGTGGAATCCTTTCAGTGCTAAGGGCAGTTACAAACGAAATTGTTGATACTCTTGGTTACGGCAGAGTGGTCATCGGCCTCAAGCATAGAAACTCTTCATCATTACGTTTCAGGCTGGGTAAAGATATTGGCAGCAACGATAAGGATTTTAAAAAGATACTAAAAACTCTTCCCACCGTATCCCTTACTCCCGATAAAGATGGTAGATTAAGTTCCTCTGCGTTTGCTCTTCAAAATAACGTCTCTATAAATGTGGAAGATGCAAATAGATATGAATTTGAAAACGATAAAACATTTCAGGATGAGTCCATCATAAAAAGTCTCAATTTTAAATCTTACCTCATAGTTCCCATGTCTTTCAAGAACGAACCCCTCGGTATTCTCATAGTCGATAACAAAAATATTTCGCGCACATTAAATGATGACGATATTACCATTCTTTCGACATTATCCGAGAACCTCTCAGTCTTAATTGTAAATGCAAGGAAATATGATGATCTAAAAAGGTCCTATTTGGAGATCAAATCGGCAAAAAAGGAATTAGTCAGGTCTCAGAGGATGTACCGCCTAATGGTAGAGCGGGGAACGGACGCAATTTTTATTCTTCAGAACTATAAAATTGTATTTGCCAATAGAATGTTTTTTAAACTTCTCGGATACGAGGAAGGGGAGGTTATAGGCAAGGAATTTCTAAACTTACTAACCCTCGAATCTAAGCAACATCTTTTAGATTCTTACGAAAATACTTACAAAAAGAAGGATCAAACTAACGAGCACGAATATTTTGCCATCAGAAAAGATGGTTCAAGAGTAGCTGTTTGGATGAAATCCTCCTTGACTCGTTACAATAATCAGCTTGCAATTTTGTGTTTTGTCAGAGATATTACCGAAAAGAAAAAGGCAGAATCGGAGTTGAATGAAGCGAAGGATTATCTTGAAAATATCCTTGAGAGTGCCAATGACATTATCTATGTGCTTGATAGGGAGGGGAGATTTACATACCTTAACCCAAAGATGGAAGAATTTGGTTATAAAAAGGGAGAACTATTAGGGGTGGAATTTCTTAAGATATTATCAAACAAACACAAGGGCAGGCGATTCAAAAAGACCCTGAAAGATGGGAAAAAACAGGTTTACGAAGTGGAGATGCTGGAAAATGACGTGAAAAACATCAGAAACGTGGTAATTAGCACATCACCGCTTTTTAATGACACTGGCGAGATAGAAGGCGTTTTGGTTGTGGGAAAAGACATTACAGACAGAAAAAAAGTTGAAAAAAGGTTGAAGCGTCTTACAATCACCGATAGCTTAACTGGACTTTATAATCAACGACATTTTTTTGAAACACTAAAAGTAGAGATGGGAAACGCAAAGAGAGTATCGTGTCCATTGTGCCTTATGATATTGGACATTGATAACTTTAAGAAATTCAATGATAATTATGGACATTTGGCTGGCGATGAAGTTTTGCGTACCATTGGGAAAATAACAACAAAATCAATCCGTTGTAATGTCGATATTGCCTTTAGATACGGTGGAGACGAATTTGCAATAATTCTTCCTAATGCTGAAAAAGAGAATGCGGAAAATGTTGCGAATCGTATAATAAAGAGGGTTGAAGAAGAATTTGATGATCTGGAAATAAGTATCGGTATCTCTTCATTGGATAATCACAAAACTTCTGAGGAATTTATAAACTCTGCTGACTACGCAATGTACTTCGCAAAAAACAAGAGCAAAGTAAAGCTAAAATCTAAATAGAAAGAACTCTTAATAAAGCAAATGATTGATAAAAGACTAACGAAAGTCATAAGCATTGGTGACGTCAAAATTGGCGGGCAGAACCCGGTTGTGGTGCAATCGATGACAAAGACCAATACAAATGACGTAAAGGCTACACTCTCTCAGATAAATCAACTTTACGAAAATGGCTCCGCAATTGTTAGAGTTGCTGCAAAAGATATGGATGCGGTTTTGGCTTTGAAGGAGATTACAGTTCAATCCCCCGTTCCAATAATTGCCGATATTCATTTTGATTATCGCCTTGCCATTGCCTCAATGGATGCGGGCGCTATGGCAATACGGATAAATCCCGGAAACATTGGGGGGAAAGAAAGGCTTTTAAAAATAATAGATCGTGCAAGAGTAGATAATGTGGCAATCCGTGTTGGAGTAAATTCCGGATCGATTGAAAAGAGACTCCTCAAAAAGCACGGTGGGCCTACCCCAAAAGCTATGGTTGATAGTGCCCTAAACGCTATTAAAATTTTCGAGGACGCTGATTACACCAATATTAAGTTTTCCTTAAAATCTACAAACGTAATGGACACCGTAGCAGCATATAGGGAATTTTCAAAAATCAGTGACTATCCCCTCCATTTGGGGATAACTGAGGCGGGAACGGTTTTTAAAGGTGCGGTGAAATCGGCCGTGGGCATTGGGATAATTTTGTCTGAGGGAATTGGTGATACAATTAGGGTAAGCCTGACCGGTGATCCTGTAAAAGAGGTGGAGTGTGCTTACACGATATTGTCGGCACTGGGCCTTGGCAGGAGGGGGGTTGAAGTAATCTCTTGTCCCACCTGCGGGAGGACTGACATCAACCTTGTTGAGATTGCAGATGAGGTGGAAAAAAGGCTGTTGGGAGTTGATCTGCCGATAAGAGTTGCCGTGATGGGATGTGAAGTAAACGGCCCCGGTGAAGCGCGGGAGGCGGATGTGGGAATTGCCGGCGGTAAGGGTGTGGGTATTATCTTTAGAAACGGTAAGATTATAAAGAAGGTAAAAGAGAAGGAATTGTTGGATGCCCTTATGGAAGAAATTGAAAAAATAAGAATTGAAAGGCAATCTGATATAATCTAAACAAAATTTCAATGTTTCATATATTTTTTAATGATACGACTAAATGAAATTCTCGACAAGGTTCGTGGCTATAGTCCAGATGCTGACCTTGAAGTTATCAAACAGGCATATGTATTTTCCGCGATGGTACATCAGGGGCAAGTGCGTCTTTCTGGGGAGCCTTATCTTTCGCACCCCTTGATGGTGGCGTTTCTTTTGGCCGATCTAAATATGGACGTTGCATCTGTGGCAACGGGCCTTCTTCACGATACTGTTGAGGACACCTTGACAACATTAGATACAATTGAAGAGACTTTTGGAAAGGAGATTACTCTGCTTGTTGATGGTGTTACAAAAATCAGCCAAATGAGTTTTTCCACACAAGAAGAGAGGCAGGCCGAGAACTTCCGAAAGATGATCATCGCAATGACAAAAGATATCCGTATCATTTTGATAAAACTCACTGACCGTCTCCACAACATGAGAACAATCCAATTTCTCAAGTCGGAAAAACGTGAAATCATCGCCCAAGAGACGTTGGATATTTATGCCCCCTTGGCAAACCGTCTTGGCATTGGATGGATGAAAGACGAGCTTGAAGACCTCACCTTTCTTGTACTAAAACCTGAAATATATAGAGAGCTCTTAAAGCAGGTGGAATCAAAAAGGGATGAGTTAAAAAAGTACAGCCGCGAGGTTATGAAGATAATCGAAAAGGAGCTGGACAAAAACAATATTAAGGCGCTTTTGCAAAACAGGATAAAACACCTCTACGGAATTCACAACAAGATGGTGGTTCAGAAAATTAGTTTTAAAGAGGTTTTTGATATTGTGGCTTTTCGTGTGATTGTTAAATCAATCAAAGACTGTTACGGTGCATTGGGGATAGTCCACTCTTTATGGAAACCGGTTCCCGGAAGATTCAAAGACTTTATTGCAATGCCAAAACCGAATATGTATCAGAGTCTCCACACAACGGTGATTGGCCCAAAGGGCGAAAGGATTGAGATTCAGATAAGGACCGAAAAGATGCATATGATCTCGGAAAAAGGTATTGCCGCCCACTGGCGCTACAAGGAATCAAAGGGGAAGATAAAACAAAAAGACCAAGAAAGCTACGATTGGTTAAAAAGGCTTTATGAATGGCAGCAAGATGTGGAAGACCCAAGAGAATTTATAAAGACCGTTAAAATTGATTTGTTTCCTGAGGAAGTATACGTATTTACTCCAAAGGGGGATGTGAAGGCCTTTCCTGTAGGAGCAACACCAATTGATTTTGCATACAGTGTTCATACAGACATTGGAAATACCTGTTCGGGTGCAAAGGTAAATGGTAAGATCGTGCCTTTGAAATACAGGCTGCAAAACGGAGATACGGTAGATATCGTAACAAGTAAGAAGCAAAAACCGAGTAAGGACTGGCTTCGTCTTGTTGCAACTCCAAAGGCAAAGCAGAAGATAAAACACTGGTTTATTACTGAACAACGTGAGAGGAGTATCAGCCTTGGGAGAGACATCCTTGAAAAGGAATTTAAGAAAAACGGTATCAATTTTCAAAAGAAGCAAAAGTCTCGTCATATGAACGAAGCGATTGAGAAACTCAAAGCGAAGAATTTAAACGACTTGTTTTCTAAAGTGGGAAGCTCCAAGGTGCTGGTTACAGATGTATTGGAAATTTTCATTCCAAAGGAAGAGATAAAAGATACTATTGATATTGAGGCAGAAAAGTTAAAAGAGGTTGACAAAAGAAAAAAGTTAAAGAAGACGAGTGGTGTGCTGGTCAGGGGAGTGGATGACATAATGGTCAGATATGCAAAATGTTGCAATCCTTTGCCTGGGGACAGAATAATCGGTTTTATCAGCCGCGGAAAAGGACTTACTGTTCATGACATCAACTGCTCAAATCTTCTTGATTTTTCCCCGGAACGACTACTCGAAGTAGAATGGGACACTGGTTTTGACGAAGGTGTTTATACCAGTAAAATTATGGTATCTTGTGAAAACAAGAAAGGTGTTTTGGGTACCATAGCCACTACAATATCAGAGGAGGATGCAAACATTACGGAAGTATCTGTAAATGTCGAAAATGATAAGGCGATGTGTGAATTTATATTAGAGATAAAAAATCTTAATCATTTAAAGAAGGTTATTAAATCGGTGGAGAAGAATAAGGACATAATAAGTGTGGATAGGATAAATTGAGGTGAGAAATTTTTGGTATTGTCAATATTGCATAAAAATATTGTGAGGGAAATTATGTAGTACCACAATTGCGTGGTGGGTGATTATGAGGAAGCTGTCCCGTCCTTCTACATTTTAGGGGGAGGCAATTACGAGGGGAGGTGAGGGAGGGGTTAGATTCTTTCTACTTTCCCTGACCGGAGACAGCGAGTGCAGACCTTTGCCTTTGTAAATCCATTCCCGGTTTTTATGCGCATGGGCTGGATATTTGGATACCACCTGCGTTTTGTTTTGTTATTGGCATGGCTTACATTATTTCCAACAACAGGACCTTTTCCACATATATCACAAACACGACTCATCTTAAATTACCTTTAAAGAAATAAGTAAAATCAAAATTACCTTAATTTGGTAGTATAGCACAATTTTGAGGAAAATCAAGAAAAAAATATGAAAAAAGATGAAAATAGTAAAGAGAAAAGTGGTTTGTTATATGTAGTATCAACGCCCATTGGAAATCTCAAAGACATTACATTGAGGGCACTTGAAACATTAAAAGACGTGGACTTTATTGCTGCAGAAAATATAGGGAGGGCAAGAAAGCTTCTTTCTGCATATGTTATTAATGGCAAGGTAATAAGCTATCGTGAGGAGAACAGGAAACGGGCAACAAAGAAGATTGTTGAAAATATCAATTTTGGGAAAAATGTTGCGCTTATTTCGGATGCTGGCACCCCGACACTCTCTGATCCTGGTGATTACTTGATTAAGCAATGTATTGATATTGGGATAAAAGTAGTAACTATTCCGGGACCTTCTTCGATAACCTCGGCTTTGTCGGTGTCTGGACTTGACACATCCGAATTTGTTTTTTTGGGTTTTCTTGCCAGAAAGGGAAAAGATAGGAGAAGTCAGCTTTTGGGGATTAAAAACGAGAAGAGAACCACTGTGATATTTGAATCACCCAAGCGAATAGTTAAAACATTGTCTGACATTTTAGATGTGGCAGAAAATAGAGACGCTGTTGTTTTAAGAGAGCTTACAAAAATGAATGAGGAGACAATCAGGGGTAGCGTTTCAGATATTAAAGATGAGCTTGAGGGGAGGGGTGAGGTTAAAGGTGAAATTGTGCTTTTAGTATCTGGAGGGGAGGAGGGAGGGAAAAGGTTTGATGAGAAGGTTGTGGTTGAAAAAATCAAAGATATTTTAAGAGAAAACCCTGAAGAAAAGACCAAAGAGCTTGCAAAGACAATAGCTGATGAATTTGGTATTTCTGTTAGGGATGCCTACAGGATGGTTGTAAACGAGCGGGAAAAGTAAGAATTTTTCTCATTAACAGCAAGCCTGTAATTTATTACCTGCCAACCATATTAGGGATTGGGGGCTTTACTGTGGGCAACCTTACCAACACTTTAATTGTCGGTTGGCCATTTAAATTGTCGGCAACCCCTTCTAATTATTGATAGCCACCTTTAATTGTTGGCATCAATCTTTAGTTGTTGGCAGCCCTTTTAATCGTTGGCAACCTCTTCAATTATTGGGGGGGTTAATTGCTGGAGGGGCTTTTTTTAAATGTACTGAGGAATTTCCCGAAGATTGATTTGTCTACGTTTTTATCATCTTCTATTTCAAGTTTTACGGCTTCTTCGTATCCGATGATTAGATAGTATATTGCCCTGTCGAAGAACAGCACAACCCGGTTGTTTAATTCCAGAGACTGGTAAAGCTCGAAGGCTGTGGATAGCTGTCCATCGGAGAGGATGTGAAGCCAGAGGTGTCTTTTAAGAAGCACGAATGCGCTGACGACCTCATAAAGACCAAAGCCCTCTTTGAATCTTTCATTCCCCAGTTTAGTGTAATAGTTTTTTATATCTTCTTTTTTTGTCTCTCGTGATATCCAGTGGCTAAGTTGACTACACACAAGATGCGCCCTTTGATACAGCTTTTCTTCAGAAAATGTGTGATATGTAGGAGTTGATGGGTTTTCCTTAACATCGTTGAGCCAATGCTTTGTCAGTATATCCGCATCATTTTCTATTAGCTCTACAAGTTTTTCTGATATCATAAGCCTCTCCATAAAAAATTGTTTTTAAGGAATTATGACATTAAAGTATCATTGGTTATGGATTATGTCAATAGAAAACTATTTCAATTTGAACTCAAAGGGTATAGCAAAGGTACGATCATTTATATAAACGTCCTGAATCATTACAATGAATTTGCGTACCGAGTTTGGTAATAATGGGAAGAAAAGGAGTCCCTCGATGGAGTTTCCAGGAGGGATGTCAATGTAAATATCATACATAGATTTTTTTAATGGGTCTGTGTCTGCAGTTGGCGAAAAGCGTTGAAAACGAATTAGTACCTCAGAGTAATCAAGAGATCCCCTAAAATATTTTCCACCGACGAGAATACTCGATCGTTTTGGGTTAAATCGCATCATATTTTTTGTATTGTTTATGATTGAAACCTCAAAGATCAAAAATGCTTTTCTGATTGAATCTGATTTCAAAAAAGGATTGGTCATCTCATGCTTTAAAAAAAAGAGGTCAATATCAGAATTATCCATGTACCTGATCTTTATCGTTGCATCTAAAACCGTATAGTAGATAGTATTTCCCTCGAATTGAAATCCCTTCGGTATCATTTTTTCATTTTCAACTGGGATGACCATTATGGGTCTGTCCTTTGTGCCAATCCCGGCGCAACCAAAAAAGATGAGGAGTACGATTGACAAAGATACTAATTTTGTAAAATGTTTCATATTTAGTTCATCCAATAAAGTTTAATTTTGTTTGACACTTACTGCATTTATCTTTCAAAAGATCGTGAATTGTAGTTCTGTAACCTGTCCTTTCTACCAAGAGAGCATTGCAGCTTGGACAATACGAATTGCTCCCAAAATCCGTCATAAGGTTTCCTATATAGACGTAGTTTAAGCTTTCCCTTGCGATGTTGTGGGCTTTTGACATCGTTTCTGGAGGGGTAGGGGGGGCATTGAAGGAACGATGGGGGAAGTAGCGGGAGAGGTGAAGGGGTATGTCTGGGTTGATGTCTTTGAGGAATTTGGAAAGTGCGATGATATCCTCATCAGAATCGTTCACTCCCGGAATAATCAGATAGGTTACTTCGACCAAGGAATTCTCGTTTGCAAGCCCTATGGTCTCTTTGACTGGATTCAATCTTCCCTTGCAATGTTCTTTGTAGAATGAATCGTGCATTGACTTTAGATCAATGTTCATTGCATCAATGATGGGAAGCAGCTTCTTAAGGGGTTTTTGGTTAATAAAACCGTTTGTTACAAGGACGTTATAAAGGCCCGCATCCTTATTCTTGGCTCCTGAATCGAGGAGAAATTCATACCAGATTAAAGGCTCGTTGTAGGTGTAGGCGATACCGATGGAATTATGTTTTTTTGCAAGTTGTGGGACATCTTCAGGTGGCGTTTCAGAATATGGAATGTCAGACGATACGAGAGACCAGTTTTGGCAAAAAGCGCAGGCGAAGTTGCAGCCAACTCCCCCCAGGGACAAAATCTGTGAGCCTGGGTGAAAATGGTAGAGGGGCTTTTTCTCAATTGGGTCCATCTGCATACTGGCAACGCGTCCGTAGTTTAATGCTATGAGTTTACCGGAGCGGTTCTCCCTGACACCGCAGATTCCCAGTTTGCCGTCTGTGATCGTGCATTCGTGGGGACAAAGGAGGCATTTTACCTTTAAGTCATTATTACTTTCAATATTTTTGTAAAAAAGCGCTTCTTTCATAGTCTTTCAGTATTCAATAGAAAATTCAGGAAATTCCCCAACATATTTTTCCCAATCAGTTGTAACACCAAGAACGTTTGAGCCGGGGGGGCCTTTTTGGCACCATTGTATCAGTTCATTGATCTTATCCTTTTTACCCTCAATTAGAGCCTCAACATCTCCGTTGGGGAGATTTCTCACCCAACCCGTCAATTGGCCAATTCGTTTTGCTTCGGTAACAGTCGAGTATCTATAAAACACCCCCTGAACTCTCCCGGTAATTACAAGCCTTGCCCGATCCACTTTTGTTACCTCTCAACCATATTTTTGAAATCACTCTCGGAAATTACCACAATCCCAAGCTCTTCTGCCTTGGTGGCCTTTGAGCCGGGGTTTTTACCCAAAACAAGGTAGTCAGTATTTTTACTCACTGCAGATGAGATTTTCCCACCAAGGGTGGTTATCCGTTCCTTTGCTTCGCTTCTGGACATAGATTCCAAGACCCCTGTGATCACAAATGTTTTACCGGAGTGGGGTTTTGCTTGATCGTCCTCTTCTAACACTATCTCTTCTACTTTTACTCCTGCATTTATCAAGCTATCT
>JAUWME010000278.1 GCA_030613285.1 Candidatus Zymogenus sp.
CGCAATATGCGTAATTTGGCGCAATGTGGACGATATTGTCTTGATTGAAATTGCTGATGAATCTTAAAATGAAAGCAGGAAGTATATTGTATGACAAATTCGAATATGACCGATCCGACAAAGTCCTTTAAGGATAAAAAAGTCCTCATTACCGGGGGACTCGGTTTTATCGGGAGCAATCTTGCCATCAGGCTTGTGGAGCTCGGTGCCGACGTGACCTTGATGGATCTCATGATTGATGACTACGGTGGAAACAGCTTCAATATTGAGCCTATAAAGGAAAGGGGTGAAGTACATTCTCCTGCTGACATCAGAGATGCCGAAGTTATGGGTAATCTCGTTTCTGACAAAGAGTTTGTCTTTCATCTTGCGGGACAAGTATGCCATGTGATGAGCCTCACCAATCCATTCCCCGATATTGATATAAACATAAAAGGAACCGCCGTTGTTATGGAGGCAATAAGAAAGCTCAACCCGAAGGCGAAGGTCATCTTTTCCGGCACCCGGGGTGAATATGGGCCGGCGGCTTCGCTTCCTGTAAATGAAGAGGCCCCCACAAACCCCAAGGGGATGTACGAGCTTTCGAACCTTACCGCCGAAAAGATTGTAAAGCTTTATAACGATATCCACAACATTCGTGGTGTGATGTTGAGAATCACAAACACATACGGTCCCAGGGGGCAGATGAAGCATTCCCGGTTTGGTGTGGTGAACTGGTTTGTCCGACTGGCCCTTGAGGGGAAGCCCATCCCCGTCTTTGACGAAGGAAAGATGATTCGGGATTTTTTGTATGTTGATGACTGTATTGATGCAATTGTAAAGGCGGCGGCGTCTACAAAGACCACAGGCGAGGTTTTAAACGTTGGTGTGGATATTCCCCATACCATTCGTGAAATGGCTGAGACAATCTGCGAGATTACAGGTACGGACATTGAACTTGTTCCCCCAACTCCGGAGAGGGCGGCATTGGAGCCCGGAAACTTCTACTCAGATATCACAAAGATTAGAAGCCTTATCGACTGGAGCCCAACAGTCAACCTCAAAGAGGGACTTACAAAAACCGTCGAGTACTACAAGCAGTACAGAAAATATTACTGGTAAAAAAAGGTAAATAATGGCAGGTGTAAAACTATCACTCATTGGAGCAGGTGGGTGGGGGGCTAATGTCCTCAGAGCACTGACAAAAGTCAAAGGTGCAAGGCTTATCTCTGTGTGTGATACCAACCCCGAAAGGATCAAATCTCTATCGGCACAGTATCCAAATATCAAATTTGTAAGCGATTCCAATGAAGTTCAGAAGGATAACTCCATTGATGCCGTTGTGATTGCAACACCGTCGCCAACCCATGCGGAGATAGCCAAGAAGTTCCTCAAATCTGGAAAGGCGGTCTTTGTAGAAAAACCGATGGCCCTAAACCTTGCCGACGCTCAGAAACTCTTTGAACTCTCCATGAATGATAGTGGCCCCCCGTTGATGGTTGGGCATCTGCTCATCTACCACCCGGCAACGAAGATCGTCAAAGACCTCATCGTAAAAGGTGAGATCGGAGATATTTTCTATCTCTATTCAAAGAGACTGAATCTTGGAATTGTAAGGCAAAACGAGAATGTCCTCTGGTCCCTTGCCCCTCACGACGTTTCAGTCATTCTCTATCTGATGGGTGAGACGCCAAAGGCGGTTATGGCCCACGGGAGCTCGTACCTCACAAAGGGCGTTGATGACGTGGCTTTTATGACTCTCTTTTTCTCTGGCGATAAAATGGCTCAGATCCATGTGTCTTGGCTGGATCCTTTTAAGGAGAGAAAGGTCGTAGTTGTTGGCTCAAAAAAGATGGTTGTTTTTGACGATATGCAGACCACCGAGAAAGTGAAGATATACAACAAGAGTGCTGAAGTAAAGGGATCGGCCAACCTGATTGAGAGTATATCCATTCGCCACGGCGAAATAACAAGTCCTCTTGTTCCTCCCGTTGAACCACTTTTGGCGGAGATGAACTACTTTATAGAATATATCGGCGGGGGGTGTACCCACCTCTCCGGCCCAAAAGAGGGACTTGATGTCGTCAGGGTTCTTACCGCTGGCAATGAGTCTATGGCTAAGAATGGGGAAGTAATCCTTTTAAAGTAAATTGAGCGTTTACATATTTATTATGTAATATGCTTTTTGCGCCAAAAAGAAAAAGGAAGAGTAAGAGAGTAAACGGTTTGACACATTGGTTTTAAAACAATTGCCGCTCTCAATTTGACAAAGGGATTTTTCACATGAAGATATTGATACCGTTTTTTTCTGCTACCGGAAACACCGCCAAGATTACCAAGGTGATACAGGAGAGCTTTAACAGACTTGGCGCTAAAGCTGATGATCTCGATATAACATCCTATAGCAGCAGACAAAGTGCACTCGATTTAAAATCGTATGATGCGGTGGTTTTTGGAGCGCCGATCTTCTCAAACCGTGCACCGAGAATTGTGAGGGAATGGCTGATGACTTTGGACGGTAACGGGAAGAAATGCTCAACCTTTTTCACATATGGGGGATTTACAGTACATCCTACTCATTATTCGACAAAAGAAATCCTCCAAAAACAAAATTTTGTTTTGGTTTCATCTGCGGAGTTTTTAGGAAAACACACGTTCAATCTCGGAGGATGGAAAGCCATACCAGATCGGCCCGACAAATCGGATTTTGATGTGGCAAGACAATTTGTTACAGAAACCTACAAAAGATTTACCGGTGAAGACAAAAATATATTGGGTGAGCTGGAGAAAACGACACATACAGAAGAAGAGCTCGATAGTTTTGAAAGCTTTAGGTTTAAGGCGGTAACGCAACTCCCAACGAGGGAAGGTAAGGATTGCAGTATGTGTATGATCTGTGAAGAATTGTGTCCGACTGAAGCGATGAAGGCAGAGGCTGGAGAAGCCCAAGCTGGTAAATGCATTGCGTGTCTCAGGTGTGTCTATAATTGCCCCGACGAGGCCTTAAAGATAAACGACTTTAGTCATATTTGGCCAATGAAACTTAAAATGGAAAATGAAACAGAGGAGACAATTAGGAACAAAAAAAGTAAAATATATTTGTAATGGAATTTGATTCTTTGCTAAAGCTCGATATTCTTGTGTCGGGGAACTTGGATATATATAATACGTAGTTTCAATTTTGCGATTTTTCTTGACACCTTCCTCTCGTTTTTAACGATGTGTTTTTATAAAATCACTTTCATCAATTAGAACGAAATGTAAATATCCTCTTCAACTAATCGGAGGAATTTTAGCCGCTCCAGCCCCTTTTTCTCTTCTCCCCACAAGTTACGTGGATTTTTGACAATCGTAGTGTAATCTTTGGGATCGCTGATTGCTATACTTTTTTAAAATAGCCAACAAAGTTATAAGGATTTTAAAACAATTTGGCAATTAATAGTTCTTGCTTTTGTAGATATATTTGACAAAGCATCCTATCTTTGATACTTTAAACTTTGGTTGGGAGAATAGTTTCTCAACAATTCGTTCATCAAACAGTAAATATCTTAACTTATTAAATAGAAGGGAGTGGAATATGACCAAAAAAAATAGCACTGAAGAACAGACCAGTAAGGTTGAAGAAAAAGAGGAGAGCGAAAATCAGAAAGATCAGGTAGAGGAACCAAAAAGTATCTATGCCCCGGGATTAGAGGGCGTTGTAGCCACTCGTTCCTCAATCTGTTATATCGATGGTGAGAAAGGAACCCTGTCTTATCGGGGAATTTCAATCGAAGAGCTTGCAGAGATGAGTTCCTTTGAAGAAACGGCGTTTCTGCTTCTCTATAACCATCTTCCCAACGAGAGGGAGCTAAAGCAGTTTACTACGCTAATGGGTAAGCAGCGAAACCTCCCCCTTTCGGTACAGCAGGCGATAAAACGATTTCCCGTTGGGATGCACCCGATGTTGGCTTTGCAGGCAGCCATTACTCTTCTCCAAGGGGAGGACTTTTATGCAGACGACGTATCGTCTCCGCTCCATAACATGAAGCGAGCAATATCTTTGATTTCCAAGGTACCTACAATCGTGGCCGCCTTTGATCGAATCAGAAACGGTGAAGACCCATTTCCGCCGGTGGCAAAGTTTACCCACGCCGAAAACTTCCTCTTTATGATCAACGGCGTCCCCCCCGATCCGTATGCCGGTAAAGTCCTCGATAAATGCTTTATCCTTATGGCTGAACATACACTTAATGCTTCCACTTTTACAGCACGGGTAATTGGCGCTACCAATGCAAGTGTTTATTCATCAGTGTCGGGG
>JAUWME010000390.1 GCA_030613285.1 Candidatus Zymogenus sp.
GGCAAGGCACGCCAACGGCGATCTCTCCGCCCCTGAAATGCCGAGGACTCTGGACATTTCTCGAATATCTTCCTTCCCAATCCCCAGTTCAAGGAACGGTGACTTAATCCCCAATTCCGACAATGCCCGCATCCCAGGCCGATAATCCCCTACGTCGTCCGCATTTGTGCCGTCCATGACGTGCTCAATCCCAAGCTTTTTTGCCTTCTTTAGGATAACCCCAAATATCTCAAGTTTGCAGTGATAGCACCTGTCGGGGGGGTTCAACCGCATCTTTTCCAAGGCAAGGGGTGAAAACTCCAAAATGAAGTGGGGGATGCCAATCCTCTCTGTCGCTTCCATGGCGCCTTCAATCTCAAAATCGTGGATGAGGGGGTTTTTTAACGATAGTGCAAATGCCCCGTTGGGGAGTGCTTTTTTTGCAAGGTTGATGAGGAGTGTCGAATCCACACCCCCAGAAAAGGCGACAAGAACCCGGCCCAATGGTGTTAAGTAATCAATGCAGGCCTGAAGGTTTGCCTCATCATTAGACATTGTTTTCTTCATGGTACTCCAATTTAATGTAATTACAAATTTTATCATACAAATGTTCAAATTGTCCAGTTACTCACAAAAAAAAAGATAGTCAATCTATCAGTTCTATGATATACTTTAAAATCTGTAAAAAATATACTCTGGATTCCCAGTCAAGCTGAGAATGACGGAATAGAATGGATTTCTTTGTCAAGCAGGCAATAATTCAATTTTAAACTTTTTGGAGTAGTCTTTTATCATTGGAGTTAAATATTATGAGCATAAAATCAAAAGTAATAACCGGTGCAGGTATCCTCATTTTTGCGATAGTAATCATTTTTTCGGTCGTCTTTATAGATAATCCCCCTCCGGCCAATTCGGCGGGTGTCCCAGATAAGGGAACGGTTGCCCCGGACTTTGCTCTTGCAACCATGGATGGTAAAACCGTCAGACTTTCCGATTATCGGGGTCAGATTGTCTTCTTAAATTTTTGGGCCACGTGGTGCCCGCCGTGCCGAAATGAGATGCCAGCAATGGAGAAACTTCACAAGGTTATGCAGGGTTACGACTTTGTGATACTGGCCGTCAGCATTGATCAAGCAACAACATATCATGTGAAAAGCTTTGTTAATAAAAAGAGGTATAGTTTTCCCGTCCTTCATGACGTTACCAAAGAGGTGGCTGCTAACTATGGCGTGAGTGGCATCCCCACAACATTAATTGTTGACAAAGGTGGTGTTATCGTGTCTCGTCTTATCGGCGGCAGGGCTTGGGATTCAGACAAAATTGTGGACTACTTCAAAGAACTCGCAAAATAGTTCCCCCCACAGTTATTTCAATTGGGGCTGTGGACTGTCGACAATATAAATCCCTGTCGGTAATTTTTAGAGTTGGGTGATTGGGGCTGCTGTGTTGTTGGGATATAAATGTTTGGGTAAGGGTGGTTGTTACTAACTTTTGGAAATTGATTGGAATGGAATAGTAGTTGACTCCATCAAACAAATAGAATAAATGTAAATCCAACAAATTGTCGAGAATGCCATCAATCTTTATCTTAAAACGTAGCCTTGAGTTATTACATAAAATGACTGTTAAAAAAACTACCACAAAATCTTTTAGCTGAACTCTCGAATGGATTTTATAGAATTTGCTACCCTGTTCATGCAAACGAAGACGGTATCTGTCGTCTTCGTTTTTATCTTCTTTGCTTCCACCGCCGAATATTTTTTCCCCCCATTTCCGGGAGATACAATTCTTCTCTTTGGCGCTTTCCTTGTGGGGCGGGGTTTACTGCCCCCGCATTGGGTGTTTATCAGCGCCACCCTTGGGAGTTTTGCTGGCTCAATGGTCCTTTATTCCTTTGGAGCAACAAAGGGAAGAAAGTACTTTCTAAAGAAAAACTACAAGTTTTTTTCCGCCTCAAGGGTACAGTCGCTTGAAAACACTTTCCGACGAAAATGGGGCGGGATGATAATAATCATAAATCGTTTTACCCCAGGGTTTCGTTCCTTCTTTTTTGTGGCGGCGGGAATTGCCAAGATGCCGGCGGTAATGGTTGCTATCTATAGTTTTACAAGCATCGTTGTCTGGAATATTGGGATTATGTACATCGGCTACCGGGCGGGGCTGAATTGGAAGGATCTCAGATACTACCTCAATGTCTATTCATACACAATCTTTACAATCCTATCGGTTATTATTGCCATCTACGCAATTTATTGGGTTGGAAAGATGATAATGAAGAGAAGAAAAAACAGCCAAGGTAAACAATAGTTTCAGGCAGGAGACAAGGTTGCCATGTCATTCGTCAAGCCACAGCCGGGTTCTGACAATAGTTAACACTCAAGTGGTATATTAGTCAATTATGGTCAACTTTATTAGCTATCGAGGTCACTTACCACACTCTCTTTTGCCCTTTTGAGGAGAGATTCAGTATCATCGCCGTCCTGAAACTGCGCAGCGCCCATTTCAATACTTACCGTACCGGGGAAAATCGTAGTGGTATCCTCAACAAGTATCTCCTTTAGCTTCTGGGCCGCATATTTGCAGTTTTCTGCATTGAAATTTGGAAGGAGGATAATGAAATTATCGGGCCCCACTCTTCCGCTAATGTCCCCTCTTCTCGTATTCATCCTGACGAGATACCCTATACGTTGAAATATTTCGTCCAGTTTCTTTGCGCCATATTCATCTTTTATGTCTTTACTATTTTTTAGCATTGCATGAATTACTCCAAGCGGCGCACTGTATCTTATGGAGTCTTCAACCTTTACCTCAAAATATTCCATAATCTTGGTTTTAGTGTAAAGCCCCGTTAGGAGATCCACCGGGATCATCCTCTGGATATCAAGCTTGAGTTCCTCCATGACGAGTCTTGGTCTGTCGTCCTGCATAAATTCCACGGCACCCAACAGCTCTCCGTCATCATCCATAACGGGGATGACTTTTATATCCACGGGAAAGGTATCTCCTACCTTGTTTTTAAAATAGTGCCTGTCATCGTAATCTTTTTTTTCCTTCAGGGAAAAATCGAGATGACAGTTTGTGTCGCAGAGCTTCTTTCCGGCTTTGTCGGTATGTCTCTCAAGAAAATCCTCATAAGTTTTGTTCAGCA
>JAUWME010000513.1 GCA_030613285.1 Candidatus Zymogenus sp.
TCTCCTTCAATCATTGTTTAAACAAATCTACCCCAAATATTAAAAGTCCCAACGTTCCTTCTTAAACATTCCAGCATCCCGATAATCCCCAACTATTAAAAGTCCCAACCTCCCCTCTTAAACATTCCAGCAACCCCAACAGCCCCAGTTATTAAAAAACCCAACCCCTCTATTTAAAATACGGCAATCCCCTTTAAAGGTACAGTAGGACTATGTGCCGGGGAATTTTGGTTTTCGTCTCTCGCCAAAGGCAGCAATGGCCTCGAAGAAATCATCTGATGGCAAGATGTTAGCGCTCCTGTTGGCCACGTAGTCGAGGCCGTCTGCGACGTTTTTGTCTCGACAATAGTTGATGACCTCTTTGGCGGACATTACGGCCAGGGGCGATTGATCCGCAATCTCTTTTGCCAACGCTTCAGCGGCGGCAAAGAGAGAATCTTGATCTGGATATACCTCGTTTAGAAGGTTAATCTCTTTTGCCCTTGCAGCGTCGATATCCTTTGCGGTATAGGTGAGCTCTTTTGTGTGGCCTTCACCGATGATTCTTGGGAGTCTCTGGAGTGTCCCCACATCGGCTACTATGGCGACCTGCGCCTCTCTGATGGAGAATGTTGCATCCGCTGAAGCAAGACGGATATCGCAGGCTGTGATGATGTCCACGCCGGCGCCGATGCAATATCCGTGGATTGCAGCAATTACAGGTTTTCTGCATTTATCCAGTGAGGTGATGGAGTCTTGAAGTTGCATGATGCTCTTTACCATCTTGAGACGTTTTCTGCCCATCATACCCTTTTCGGTCAATCCCGGTAACTCTGCGGCCATTCCTACAAGGTCAATGCCTGCGGTGAAGCATTTTCCCCTGGCGGCCAAGATTATCACCCTGATTTCATCGTCATCGTCAAGCTCTGACATGACCTCGATGATTTCCCGCCAGAAGTCGGGCCCGCAGGCATTTAGTTTTTTCGGGCGATTCATAAAGACCCATGCGATATGTTCTTTCTTTTCAATTTCGAAGACTTTATATTCCTTCGTCATAATAGTACCTTCATCCCTTTTTTATAGATATTTGCAGTGTTGTAAAAACAGAACCTTTTTCTGTTGTGATGTTGTGTTAGTGATTAAAGTATAATATGAAGGGCTTTGTGTCAAGAAAAAATCTGTAAAAATATTGTTGAGGATTTTAACAAAAATATTTCCCAAAGGTTTTTCACCAATGGCTTTTTAAAATTTTAGATCTAATGTAAAATCACATTTTTGTTTCTTAATGAAAACTTTTGTGATACTATCATACCCGATCATTTGGTGGCACTATTGAGAGAAGGTTATCGGTGGGGTTGGGAGGTGCTTTTAGATAATATTACCAAAATATTGATTGAAAAGAGAATTATAAAAATCGGAGGTTAATATGTTAGGGAAAGGTAAAAAGAATATTGAGAATATGTGTATCAACACAATCAGGATGCTTTCTGTAGATGCTATCGAGAAAGCCAAATCGGGACACCCCGGAATGCCCATGGGGGCGGCGGCTATGGCATTTACTCTCTTTACAAAGTTTCTAAAGTTTGATCCGAAAGACCCGTTCTGGCCGGGGAGGGACAAGTTTGTTTTGTCTGCCGGTCACGGTTCTATGCTCCTCTACTCCCTTTTTTACCTTCTCGGTTACGATCTTGACCTTGACGACCTCAAGGATTTCAGGCAGTTTGGGAGCAAAACCCCCGGTCACCCGGAATATAAACATACATCCGGGGTTGAGATGACCACGGGGCCTTTGGGTCAGGGTTTTGCCACGGGGGTTGGGATGGCATTGGCGCAAAAGCATCTTGCCGCCCGTTACAATATCGGGGACTTAAAGCCGATCAACGACAGGATTTTTGGACTTGTTAGTGCCGGCGATCTTATGGAGGGGGTCAGTTCCGAGGCGGCGTCTTTGGCGGGGCAGTTGGGGCTTTCCAACATCGTATATTTGTATGATG
>JAUWME010000391.1 GCA_030613285.1 Candidatus Zymogenus sp.
TATCAGTGTGAATGCGGCGGCGGCGGATACTGTGCCAGAGAAGGATTTGGCTCGGGTGATGACAGAATGAATCAGCTGTTGGGGAAACCCGCATCCGGTGCCGAATAATATTGAATCGCCGGGATGAATCTTTTTGAAGACCTCGCTTTCCGGGAGAAACTTATCTGGATATTTCTCCAAGATATTTTTATCGATTGCAGCGCCCATACTTTTTTTGTTAACCAAAACAATTACTCCTCAAAACTTATAGCCATCTCATGGACTCCATCTTCGCTTCGTTTCACTACATCAAAACCGCTCTTTTCTAATAGATGAAGTATAGTTTTGTTTTCAAACAGTACATCCGCTGTAAAGTTCGTAAGCCCCTGGCGTTTTGCCAAGAGCGACATATATGAAATCAGCACCGAGCCCACCCCCTTGTTCTGATATTCGTCCTTGACCATCAGCGCCACATCAGCTTTCATCTCACCACTGTAGATTTCATACTGCCCCACACCGACAATAATCTCCTTTTCATCTTTCTCAACTACAGCCACAATAATCATATCTCTGGAATAATCCACGACAGCATATTCTTGGAGTTGCTCGTGGGAAATTCGCTGCTTTATCGAAAAGAACCTTTTGTAGATAGTCTCGTCTGAAAGGTCATAGAAGAATTCCTTCAAAATCGGCTCGTCTGAGATTTTCACCGGCCTTAGAAGGAGGGTGAGTCCACTCTTTGTGGTCTTGTAGGTTTCAAGGTGTTCTGGATATTGCCCCTTTTCCCCTGGGATAAAGTTCTGATCCTTGTAGATGAGGTTCAATCTTTTGGCCTCGTCAATAAGCCAGAGCTTAAAATCGGGGTGAGCGATGGTTATCAACGCCATCGCCCGCTCCCGAATGTTCTTTCCGTGGAGATAGGCAATGCCGTTTTCTGTAACGACATAATGAATATCGCCGCGGTTGAGGGTTACCCCCTCCCCTTCACTGAGAAAAGGAATTATCCTTGATACCTTCCCCTCCTCTGCCGTGGACTGGAGGGCCAATATTGATTTTCCACCGGTGGCCAGCACCGACCCGCGCATGAAGTCTGCCTGCCCCCCAATTCCGCTGTAAAAAGTATGGCCGATGGATTCCGCCGTTGCCTGTCCAGTAAGATCAATTTTTAGCGCGCTGTTTATGGCCGTCATGTTTCTGTTTTTGGCGATATTAAAAAGATTGTTGGTATAATCCACCGCACGGAACTCAATGCTGGGGTTGTCGTGGATAAAGTCATACGTCTCTTTTTTTCCCATGCAGAAGGTTGCCGTGGTCTTGCCGCGGTTTATGCTTTTTTGTGAGTTATCAATCACTCCTTTTTTCATCAAATTTACGATACCGTCGGTCAAAAGCTCAGTGTGAACGCCGAGGTGTTTTTTCTCCTCAAGGTTTTCCATAATGGCATTGGGGAGGCTGCCATAACCTACCTGTATTGTATCCCCATCGTTAATGATTCTGGCGACATATTTTCCCACTTTTCTTGCAATCTCTCCCGGTACCTCATCTTCATATTCCATCAACGGCTCGTCTTTTGGGATTATAAAATCTACCTCTTCGATATGTATAAACCCATCTCCGTGGACTCTGGGCATATTGGAATTTGCCTGCGCAATTATAACCGAGGCATTTTTGGCAGCCGCCTTGATGATGTCAACGCTAACGCCCAGACTCATGTACCCGTGGCTGTCAGGGGGAGAGGTCTGAATGAGGGCCACGTCCACCTGAATCATCCTTCGGTTCAAGAGGTCTGGAACTTCAGATAAAAAAATAGGAGTGTAGTCGGCCATCCCCTCGTTGACTGCATCTCTGGTGTTGGTTCCAATAAAAAATGAATTATGCCTAAAATTGCTTTTAAACTTCTCGTCGGCGTATGGCGCAACGCCAAGGGTCCAGACGTGATATACCTCTGCATCAAAGACGGCCTTTGGGTTGGCCTCAACAAACTTAATCAATGCAGAGACGAGGTACTGTGGCTCTCCGCAAGCGGTGCTTATAAATATCCTGTCGCCCCGATGGATGTTACTGAATATTTTGTCCTCAGACACAAATTTCTCCGGATATTTTTTCCTCATTTCCGTGAGTCCTTCGTTATTGTAACCATCCTTTTTACCCTTCATGATTAGCTCCCCCTGATTTGTTTATTAATTTCATTGTCTTTCAACCAACCATCTCTTGCATCGTTTCTTATATCAAATTTTGGCATATAAGGTTTAATATCCAGCAATGGCGTCCCATCAAGAATATCAACCTCGGCAATTTCGAGGATGTTGTCATTGACACTCAAAAACCTTACCACTGATATCCCGATAGGATTGGGCCGGCTGTAGTGTCTGATGGAAAAAATACCCCTCTCGGTTTTATCAAGAAAGGGTTTTTTCAAAAGTGTGTAATCACCACTTTTGTGAAAGTGGTAGATAAGAATCAGGTGGGAAAAACCCTCGATGTCTTTTAACCCCTCGGCAAATTCGGGAAAGACCTCGATGCTCCCCCGACTCTCTGGCGCAAGCACCCCTTGTATGGGGGCATGTGTTTTTTCTTTGAGTGACGTCAATATTTTCCCGATGGGTTTGTAGACAATTTCCATAATGTTTTTTGTGCTCCTCGTTGAAACAAACAACCCTTTTTCCCTTTGGTTCTATTTTTGCCCCTTGGCAATGGGCTTAAGCTCATTGTCTTTTTAATTAAGCGCATTTACCTCCCCTCACCAGCAATGTGACTACCGTTACAAAAAACGGTGAAGTTAAAAAATTAGTGGCCCTGTCCAAAAAGGTTCAGCCCTATAACTCCAAGGATAATCAATGATATTGAGATAACCTTTGAGGCCCCCAGCGATTCATCGAAGAGTAAATACCCAAAAACGGCGATAAGGGCGGTCCCCAGCACCGACCATATTGCGTATGCGATGCTTACTTCAATCTTTTTTATGCAGATGGCCAAGAAAACAAAACTCAAAGCATATAAAATAAACATAGACACGGTGGGGACTATTTTAGAAAGCCCATCGGATAGCTTTAGAAATATCGTCCCTGCAACTTCCGTGGTAATAGCAAAAAAGAGATAAACCCAGCTCAATAGATCC
>JAUWME010000022.1 GCA_030613285.1 Candidatus Zymogenus sp.
GGGGTGGTGGCGGGGGGCCGGGGGGTGCTGGTGTGTGGAAGTTTGATTGGAAGAAAAGATTGATTGAGATTTGATTGAAAAATATATTATTGAGCGGGATTGAGATACCTTTTACAATTTCCAAATATTGTAGTACATTAAGGTTTATGGTATAATATAGCTAACGATTCAATATTGTTTTGATAGTAAAATAGAAGTGATTTGAAAAGAGGTTGTTGTTGGAGAGAGATGATTCATGGCAAATCTCAGGTTGTTTGTTGCAGCGGAGATATCAAAAGAGGTGAGATCAGGGCTTGAGGACTTGATAAAGTCCCTTTCCGCCCCCGGTGATGGTGTGAAATGGGTTAGGCCAGCATCGATACATTTGACTATGAAATTTCTGGGAAACGTCAAAGAAGAAGAGCTCGACAAAGTAATAAAGGCAGGAGAGACGGCACTTTCAGATATTAGTGGAATAGATGGTATTAAATTGTCCATAGAAGGTTTGGGGAAATTCCCCGGAGGAAAAAGGATAAGAGTCATCTGGATTGGGCTGAAGGGAGAGTTAGATAGATTGGAGATGGTCCAAGATGCACTAAATGAATCATTCTACCAGATGGGTTTTCCAAAAGAGGAACGGGATTTTAGACCACACCTGACACTGGGGAGGGTCAAGGGGAGAGTAAGTCGGGAGATAATCGAAAAAATTGAAGATATGAAGGATATCGTTTTGGGTGATATTAGGGTTTCAGGATTGCACCTTTTAAAAAGCGATCTTAGACCAACTGGGGCGGTTTATACTTCGCTTGCTTATTATTCCTTTGAATAAATGGGAGGGTTTTTGTGGCTATAGATGAAAGAAAAGAAAAATCTTTAGAATTGGCGTTATCTCAGATTGAGAAGCAGTATGGAAAAGGGGCTGTGATGAAGCTTGGTGAAGGCACAGAGATTGCCAATGTGCCGGTAATTCCAACAGGTGCCATAGGTCTCGATATCGCTTTAGGCATAGGCGGAGTTCCCAGGGGAAGGGTTATTGAGATTTACGGGCCCGAAGCCTCTGGTAAAACAACCCTTGCCTTGCATATCATAGCAGAGGCGCAAAAGCTCGGAGGCGTTGCGGCTTTTATAGATGCAGAGCATGCCCTCGATATTAAATACGCAAAGGCACTGGGATTAAACATCGAGGAACTCTTAATATCTCAGCCAGATACAGGGGAGCAGGCTCTTGAGATTACAGACATCCTTATAAGAAGCGGGGCTGTGGATGTACTCGTAATCGATTCTGTAGCGGCACTTGTCCCCAGAGCGGAGATAGAGGGCGACATGGGGGACTCACACATGGGCCTTCAGGCCAGACTAATGTCCCAGGCCATGAGAAAACTTACATCGTCCATTGCTAAATCAAAAACATCTCTAATTTTTATAAACCAGATACGAATAAAGATCGGTGTTATGTTTGGAAGTCCAGAGACAACAACGGGAGGAAATGCCCTAAAATTCTACTCCAGCGTTAGGATGGATATTCGGAGAATCGGGGCTTTAAAAGATGGACAGGATGTTGTAGGAAACCGCACAAGGGTCAAAATTGTCAAAAACAAGCTCGCTCCACCATTCAGGGAAGTCGAGTTTGACATTATTTATGGGCTGGGGATTTCTAAAGAGGGCGATCTCTTGGACCTGGCGGTGGAAGACGGCTTCATTGAAAAAAGCGGCACTTGGTATTCATACGGTGAAGAACGTATCGGTCAGGGAAGAGAAAATGCCCGCAGGTTCCTTAAGGATAATAAGGATATATTTGAAACTGTAAGGAAAAAGGTGTTAGAAAAAAACGGTCTTATGAAAAAAATTCCCGAGCCGGCTTTAAAGGAGACAGGAAATGGAAATAAATGAGATTCTAAAAATAGGTGTAAAGCAAGGTGCTTCTGATGTGCACATTAAAGTAGGACTTCCTCCCGTCTTTAGAATTGACGGATCATTGTATCCGCTAAAGAACGCCCAACGCATCACGCCAGATGAGCTAATGAAAATAGCAGAGAGCATCATGAACAAAAAACAGATGGAAAAGTTCAAAGATTCAAACGATGTTGATCTCGCATATGGTGTGCCGGGGCTGGGGAGGTTTAGGGTTAATGTTTTTCAACAAAGGGGAACACTGGGGATTGTCCTTCGTTCAATTCCAGTGAAGATAAAAAACATTCAGGAGCTTAACCTCCCAATGGTTCTGGAAAGGATAGGCTCAGAACCGAGAGGACTGATCCTTGTTACGGGGACAACAGGATCGGGGAAATCCACAACATTGGCAGCAATGATTGATTATATCAACTCAAACAGAACGTGCCATATCTTGACCATTGAAGACCCGATTGAGTTTCTTCATCGCGATAAAAAGAGCATCATAAACCAGCGGGAAATCGGATTTGATACACAAAGCTTCTCCGGTGCACTAAAAAGCGCCTTGAGACAAGACCCAGACACAATCCTTGTGGGGGAGATGAGGGACTTTGAGACAATCGAGACCGCTCTTACCGCAGCAGAAACGGGACACCTCGTAATGAGTACTCTCCACACCATCGATGCTACCGAGACCATAACAAGAATTATTTCGGTCTTCCCACCCTATCAACAGCAGCAGATACGATTTCAGCTTGCTGGAATCCTAAGGGGAGTTATTTCTCAGCGTCTTGTACCAAGGGCAGATGGAAAAGGAAGAGTCCCGGCCGTGGAGGTCTTGGTATCAACAGGAATAATTAGAGAATGCATCACAGACAAGGATAGAACGAAAGAGATTCACGATGCCATAGCAAAAGGCTATACCACCCACGGAATGCAGACATTCGATCAGTCTTTGATGTTTCTTTACAGAAAGGGTTTGATAACATACGAAGAGGCAATGAGACAGAGCAGTAATCCTGATGACTTTGCCCTGAGGGTCAAGGGAATTTCTTCCACCAGCGACTCCAGCTGGGATGAATTTGACAAAGATCACGACACCGATGAAGAGGGCGAGGAAGGTGATGAAGATATTAAGATCGACAGGTTTTAGGTGAATCGAACCAATGAGGAAGAGAGAGTCCTTGCTTCTGCGCTAAGGAGCTTGGGAAGGCGTCCACACAGTGTATATGAGCTAAAAATAAAGCTCCTCAGAAAAGGGATGGATGATGAGGCAGTAAACAGCGTGCTGAATCGGCTTTGTGAAGATAAATATCTTGACGACCTTGATTTCGCAAAACGTTTTGTAGAATACGGCCTGATAAAGAAATTGTGGGGACAGATGAAAGTTAGGGCAGAGCTTCAAAGGAGAGGGGTGGTGAGAGAGATCGTTGACGAATTGCTGGCCAATCCTGACGTCATCGAAAAAGAGATTCTTGGGGCAAGACGATTTATAGAAAAAAAGTACTTCTTTATAAATCAAAATGGTGAGGATTTTGACAAACAGTTGAAAAACGAGATTATCTCAAAGCTAAAAAGAAGAGGCTATAGCTGGGAAATTATAGGAGAGGTCGTCCGAGATATATAATTATAGACAAAAACGGTGGTAGGTTGCCGGGGTTGTAAGGTTGGTTGTTGGTTGTGGAGCTGGGGGAAAGCCCCAGTTTTTTTTAAACAATAATGAGGTTTGATTTTAAGACTATGAAGGGAAGCGAAATTAGAGAGAGGTTTCTTAAATATTTTGAAGGAAAGGGACATCGGCGTATGCGATCATCCTCGCTTGTTCCGGAGGCAGACCCAACACTCCTGTTTACCAACGCCGGAATGGTGCAGTTCAAAAACGTCTTTACCGGTGACGAAAAACTGGACTTTGTGAGGGCAGTATCTTCTCAAAAATGTCTGAGGGTCAGCGGAAAACACAACGATCTTGAGAACGTCGGAGTGACAGCAAGACATCATACATTCTTTGAAATGCTTGGAAATTTCTCCTTCGGTGATTACTTTAAAGAAGATGCAATCTTTTTTGGTTGGGAATTTTTAACTAAAGAAATGGGTCTCGACAAAGAGAAACTTTGGATTACCATCTTTGATGAAGATGATGAGGCCGATGAAATCTGGAAGACTAAAATTGGGGTTGATCCTGAGCGAATTGTGAGGATGGGAGAGAAAGACAATTTTTGGGCGATGGGCGATACCGGCCCATGTGGCCCGTGTTCGGAAATACACATCGATCAGGGTGAAGAAATGTCCTGCGGAAAAAACTGCGGGATAGGATTGTGCGATTGCGACAGATACCTTGAGCTTTGGAACCTCGTCTTTATGCAGTTTAACAGGGATCAGTCAGGAGAGATGACACCCCTGCCCGCCCCCAGTATCGACACGGGAATGGGCCTGGAGAGGATTGCCGCCGTTGTACAGGGAGTAAAGAGCAACTACGATTCTGACCTCTTCACTCCAATTATCAAGACGGTGGAAGAGATTGCCGGGATTAGTAATAAGGATGACAAAAGTGGCGTATCAATCAGGGCCATATCAGACCACTGCCGCTCACAGGCGTTTCTCATTGCAGATGGAATACTCCCTTCAAACGAGGGTAGGGGCTACGTGCTGAGGAGAATCATCGGGCGAGCTGCGAGGCACTGAAAAGTCCTGGGGATTTCTGATCCCTTTATGTTCAAGGTAGCGGATGTGGTTGTGGATATGATGGCGGGGGCTTACCCCGAATTAAAAGAAAACAGAAATTTTATAGCGTCTGTAATCAAAGCCGAGGAAAAAAAGTTCATCGAAACCCTTGATCAAGGGTTGAAGATGCTAAATGAACAGGTCAGCGCATTAAAAAAGCAGGGAAAAGGAACTATCCTCTCAGGAGACGTTGTTTTTAAACTATACGATACGTACGGCTTTCCCCTTGACCTTACCCAGGACATCATCAAGGGGGAGGAAATAGAAGTTGACATTGTGGGTTTTGAGAAGGCCATGACAAAGCAACGGGAGCAATCGAAGGCTGCGTGGAAGGGGTCTGGGGATGAAAAGGTCGCAGATGTCTACCTGAAGCTTGTCTCCGATGGCATTGACTCCAAATTTTCAGGGTACGAGCAATTAACATCAAAGTCGAAGATCGTGTCGATTGTAAAGGATGGGAAAAAGATAAAATCTGCAAAATCTTCTGAGGAGGTTGAGATCGTTGTGGAAACGACCCCGTTTTATGCAGAAATGGGGGGCCAAGTTGGAGATACCGGCACAATTGAGACGGATTCATCTCTCTTTGAGGTCAAAAATACCGAAAATCCAGCGGGAAAATTAGTCGTACATGGGGGGGTTGTAGAAAAAGGGAGTATAAATGTTGGTGATGAAATAATACTCAAGGTAGATCCAAACTTGAGGGACAAAACCGAGGCGAATCACAGCGCAACGCATCTCTTGCACGCAGCGCTCCGGGGGGTCTTGGGCGACCACGTAAAACAGGCTGGGTCCCTTGTTTCACCAAAGAGGCTCCGCTTCGATTACGCTCATTACAGTCAGGTATCAAAAAATGAGCTTAATATCGTCGAGGATAAAGTAAACGAAGAGATAAGAAAAAATAGGGATGTTATTGCAAAAACCCTTTCGTATGATGAGGCGATAAAGGGCGGCGCAACGGCGCTCTTTGGGGAAAAGTACGGAGACGAGGTGAGAACCATCAATATTCCAGATGTTTCGACGGAGCTTTGCGGCGGTACCCACACAGACACCACAGGAGAAATCGGGTTTTTTAAAATAGTCCACGAAGGTTCAATTTCCTCCGGTGTTCGAAGAATCGACGCCCTGACGGGAGATTTAGCTGTAAAATACATCAGGGACGAAGAGACGATACTCGCAGAGATTGCAGAAGTCTTAAAAACCACTCCCAAAGATGCCACAGCGAGGGTAGAGAAGTTGTTGAGCCAAGTCAAGACCCTGACCAAAGAGGTGGAGAAATTAAAAAGTGGCGCATCCACCCTTTCAGTCTCAGATATAGTAGAAAATGCTGAAGAGAGGAACGGGATTAAGGTGGTGGCAAAGGTGATAGACGACATGGATCCAAAATCCCTTCGGGAGTTCTCTGACAAGGTGAAAGACCGCCTTAAAAAGGGTGTTGTGGCCCTGGGGTCTGTTCAGGGCGGGAAGGCCATCCTTATTGTATCGGTAACGAAAAACATTACCAACACCCACAAGGCAGGGGAGATAATCAAGGGAATGGCAGAGGTTGTGGGTGGAAAGGGGGGCGGTCGCCCGGACATGGCCCAGGCTGGCGGGCCGAATGGTGATAAGATTGGGGAGGCGATAAAAAAGGTGTTTGATGGTGTCTAACAAAAGACTGTTTCAATGGCTCAACGGCCCAATGGAATGGTAGCACGGTGATTCAATAGCAAGATGGTAATATCAAAAATATGCGGGCAAAGATATGCGAGGTCATGATAATAATTAGAGAGGGGGGGGGTTAAACTCTAAAGAACCGTCCGTTATCCTCTTTTACCACACCAGTTTTCATCAATCGCTCCAGGTGTTTTTTCATCAAGGCCCGCTCTCCAAAATTGTAAAAGAGCTTCGGCTCAAGTTCTTTCTTGTAGATAATCCTCGCATCCACAATATCTTCCATGGTGCGGGGCTTCCCAAGAAACTCCAAAAGGTCAGATTCCCTTTTATCTATCACAGACAAAAAGCTGTCCCAGAGTTCCCCAGGGTTAGAATAGTAAATATTTTTACCGTGGGAGGCAATCCAAACTTTTGCCGGGATATTCCTGAGTTTGTTTACAGATTCAATCGTCTCCTCAATGCTCGAATCTCGATCTCCATACCAAGGGCCGAACTTCAACAGATCATAGTCTCCAATGAAAAGGATTCCCAACTCCTCAAAGAGAAACGACACATTTCCGAGGGTATGGCCGGGTGTCGGAATAACCGTTACCTTCACACCGCCAAGGTCTATCTCACCATTACTATTTACTTTATTGCCAAAACGACCATCAACATTTCTTGGCTTGTAGTTAAAACCCTCCGCTAAGAATGTCTCCCAGAGGGTCCTTTCTTCCCCATCGTCAATCCCATAAAAGTCGATGATTGCCTCAGTCTTCTCCATTGCGGGGGCGTCTTCTTCTGACATCCAAAGCTCTGTATCAAGAAATAGGTCCATGTAGATAATGTGATCCTCGTGGTAATGGGAGAGCCAAATCTGGTCAATGCCGGGGCCCTCCTTTAAGGCGATGAGTCGCTCCCTGTTTGAACCTGGATCGATCAGCACCTTCGTTTTTCCCTCAATATAGAGGGAATGGCAGTTAGGATATCTCCCTCTGTTCTCTCCCGGTATAAAAACCACGGGGCCGAATCGAATTTCTTCCAATGGTGTCTCCTGATGGTATTTGCTAAAGAAACCTAAAAAAAAGAGGGCGTAAAATCGCCCCATTTGAAGTAGTTTAAACAATCAATTGTAAGTACACAAATTTCTTTCAAGCCAACAGTGAAGATTTAAAAAATCTTCACCCGAAGGTCTTAAAGATAAGTGAGCCAACTTTCGTGTTTTTTATCTTTCCCTTTGACGGAATCAAAAAAGGCCTCCTGGAGTTTTTTCGTAATCGGCCCCGCCGTTCCCTCACCGATAGGACGATCATCTATCTCCCTAATGGGAGTTACCTCTGCAGCCGTTCCGGTAAAAAAGGCCTCGTCTGCCGTATAGATTTCGTCTCTCGTAAACCTTTCTTCGGTTAGCTGAAAGCCGCGCTCTTGGGCCAAAACTATGATGGAGTCTCTTGTGATGCCGTTTAAGATGGAAGTCAGGGGGGTTGTCTTGATTTTATTATTTTTTATAATAAAGATGTTTTCGCCACTGCCTTCTGAGACGTACCCCTCGGTGTCGAGCAGAACGGCCTCATCGTAACCCATTTTGGTTACTTCGAGTTTTGCAAGGATCGAATTGACATAGTAGCCACAGGTTTTCGATTTTGTCATACTCGTGTTTACGTGGTGTCTGGTGAAGGAAGATGTCTTAACTTTGATACCTTTTGTAAGGCCCTCATCGCCCAGATACGCTCCCCATTTCCATACGATTATGGCGGTTCTAATCTCATTTGTTTGCGGGTGAACGCCCATGTGGCCTTCACCGATGAAAACGATGGGCCTTATGTATCCATCGTCCATATCGTTTACCTTGAGTGTTTCTATAATGGCGCCTGCAATTTCATCTTCAGAGTATGGAATGTCGAGAAATGTAATCTTGGCAGAGCCAAAAAGTCGATCAACATGCTCCTTTAACCTGAAGATGGCTGACCTTCCGTCGTTACACTTGTAACACCGAATACCCTCGAACACTCCAAGGCCGTAGTGCAGGGTATGAGTAAGAATGTGGACGTTAGCGTCATCCCAATCAATGAGCTTCCCATCCATCCATATTTTTGAAACTTTTTCAATCATATACAAACTCCATTATCTATTCTTTTTGCCAAAAAAACGTCTTTGATCCGATTTAACGCCGCTGATAGCTGTTAATTCACGCTTTGCATCAACTGAGTTGGGATTTATCTCAAGGGCTTTTTTAAACTGTAAAACAGCAACGTCCTTGAGATCTTGCACTTTGTAAATAATTCCAAGAAAAATATAAGGAATTTCTATAGAGGGATTCAGTAAAGAGGCCTTTTTTAGATAAGTTATGGCCTTGACAGCATCACCACCTTTCTTATCCTCTGCGATAAGGAAAAAAGTCCAGCCAAGATACGCCAAGTATTCCCCTTCATCCGGCACAAGCTTTACCGACCACTCAAAGGAATTTTTAGCATCCTCGTAGCTTTTCTTTTTTATAAACACTCTTCCCTTCTGAAACTGGAGCTCGGCATTGGTAAGATCTTGAATTTTGGAAGCTGTAACCTTTTCATCCGGGGCGGTCATGGAGAGGATATAAATATTTCTTTCTTTGTCGTTTGAGATGACACGATATGCTTTGTTGATTGTATCAAAAATTCTATTTACCGTTTTCTCCACTTTAGGAAGTATCTCCTTGGGAAAGGAATCGGGATGATATTGCTTCGCGAGTGTCAAATATGCCTTTTTTATTTCAGGAAGTTGGGCATCCTGCTCGATACCTAATACCTCAAAATAGTTTTGCCCTGCCAGCATCTGATACTTCTTGAGGAGATTTGTAGTAACCTCATCTTGTTTATCGCTCTTTTTTGGAACAACTGGGGCGGCAGCGGCGGTTCCTTTCACATCAAGGATATTCATTATAATCGAAGCGTAAAGCAACCTGCTGGAATCCATAAATTCCAGAGGGGACATTTCGATTGTTTCTTTTACGGTTCGAGTGCCATCAACAAGGTTTATTAACCACTCCTCTTGAGAGTTCAAACCTATTATATCCAGAGAAAAAAGTTTGCTTTCACCGGGGTACAGGTAGTAATTACTGTATGGCCCCATGGCTTTTCTAATTCTATCGAGGGAATAGCCCCATTTTATTCCCTTGATAATGATAGTTGGCATGGACACGCCGCCAAGGGAACTATCTTTTGGGGCCAGGTCTCTCTTTATAAAGAAATAGTCTCCGTCAATCCATTTAAAAAGATTAAGGAGTTTAAGAAGAGATTGGTTTTTGAGGAAAGTATCCAGCTCTTTTTCAGATAAAAGCCCCTTTTCTACCATAACTTTACCGTGTTGTCTTTTAGATTCAAAGGCGATTTTTAAAGTATTGTGATATTGATCCTCAGTTATCTTTCCAGCCTTAACGAGGTATCTACCAAGCACCTCCTGAAGGAGGTTGGAGTAAACTTTGGTAGGCATTCCACGACTGATGGAGATATCTTTTTTTGCTTTGCCCCTGCTCACTGTCAGGGTTCCACTGACTCCCATTCCATAAATCTCTGATAAGAGTTTTGGAAAAGGGATGTCTTTAAGGTTTCCCCTAAATGTGGCTTTTTTCTCTGTTATAGACATACTTATAGAATATTACTTAAAAACATAGAATTGTGAAGTAAAGTTGAAGTTATAAATTAAAACTCATTTAAGATTTCGGACTTTGCGTTGCCCGATACGCACAGATAAATTTCCAGTGCGATTAATTAGTTTCTAAAATTCTTTTCGCCTAAAAAAGAGTACCATAATAAGCCAGAACAACATGATGTAAACAAGGGTGTGTATAACGGGCCAAAAAGACATCACTGAATTTCCGAAGATCTCGCTGACAAATGATGCTGCGTAAAACTGCGTTGAACCCCATTGGGGAAAGACAAAGTAGAAAACCTTTAAGATTACAAACAAAACCTTGGACGATGAGTTTTCAAAAACCATTCGAATATTATCAAAGTAGAAGACGAAGTCGATTCCGACACTAAAGATATAAGCCACAATTCCCAATACCATGGCTATGATTCTGGCGGTGGCAAGGGAGACAAGAAAGACGAAAGATATGAGCATAAAGATGTTTAAGGCAAAGACCCCAAGGGAGATAAAAAACTTAAATTCCCATACCCCCGTTCTTAAGAAAGCGAGGAAGAAAAAACCGATTCCTAAAATTGCGACATTGAGAAGGACGACTGCAGATACTCCGATGAATTTTCCCATAAGATATTGAAAGCGGGAGATAGGCTTTGAAATAAAGACTGTAATGATACCCGACTCGATATCCCCCGGAAGTGCTCCCATGGACAAAAGCCCCGCCAGGGCAAGTCCCCAAAAGATGATAACATGAAAGCCCAAAATAAACCCAAAATCAGCAACCTGTTTTGGGCCGAGTTGTTCAGAGTTTATCGCCATACTTCCGGACATACACCCACGAACTAAAAGCAAAAACAAGACGGCAACGCCGAGGAGGATGTAAAAGAGCTTATTTCTCAAACCTTCTTTGATTGTATTTCCAGAAATTGCAAGTATCTGTTTCAACTTCCCTCCTCCTCTTTTACAACGCGATAGAAAATATCCTCAAGAGATTCCTTGTCTTCGGACATGGTGACCAACCTTGCATTTGCTTTGACTATTACCTCCGGGATTGCACCCCGGGTGTTGTCATCTTTGGGTGTGAGATAGTATTTATTATTTTCTACTCGAACGGACTTTGAGACTTTTTTCAATCCCTTGAGGAGTTTTTCTGATCCCTCTTCCACTTCCACCATGATGGTGGGGGCACTATCGGAAAGTTCATCTAATGTTCCAATCTTTATTAGTTTTCCCTTATTTAGTATAGCCACTCTGTCGCACGTTCGCTCAATCTCGGACAATAGGTGGGAATTTATAAAGATTGTTTTACCCTTCTTTTTTTCTTTTAAGATTATATCCCTCACCTCTTTTGTCCCGATGGGGTCAAGCCCGGAGGTGGGTTCGTCCAGAAGGAGTAGTTCTGGGTTGTGGATGAGGGCCTGGGCAATCCCAATGCGTTGTAACATCCCCTTGGAGTATTCTCTCAGTGGTCTTCCGGCGTCGGCAGTAAGCCCGAAGATTTCGAGATATTTATCTATTTCGGTTTTACGCTCAAGCTTTGGCAACCCATAAAGCTTACCTGCAAGGTCCAAAAATTCATATCCTTTCAAAAAGCCGTGGAGTCTCATGTTTTCTGGGAGGTATCCGATTCTCTTCCTTACATTTCTTCCACCAATGGGAAGATTAAAAACAGAAACATCTCCGGCAGTAGGAAAGACAAGGCCCAAGAGAATCTTGACGAATGTGGTTTTTCCCGCTCCGTTAGGCCCCAGAAATCCGAATATCTCACCCTTTTCAACGTGAAAATTTATACCAGATAACGCCCTGACCTTTGAATAGTCCTTAAAAAGTCCTGTGGCGCTGATTGCTTTCATATTTTACCTATCTCCTTGACGAATATACAATATTTACAATATTCCATTTACAAATAAATTCCATTGCATAATAAAACGAGCAACACCGTCCCGACTACGACATTATCCCAAAATATGACAGGGGCTTATCCTTGGATGTTCTTTAAAAGTTCCATCGCTAAAAAATCGAGCAAACCCCACAACTCACTCTCACAAAACAGTAGGGATAAGGGCTTGTTCCATAGGTGTCTCTTGTAAACGTTCTGTCGGCTAAAAAATCGAGCACGGCGCGGGGGGGTGGGGGTGGGCGGGCCGCGGGGGGGGGCGCGTGTGGGGGGGGGGGGGGTGGGGGGGGGGGGGGGGGGGGGGGGGGGGGGGGGGGGGGGGGGTGGGGGGGTGGTGGGGGGGGGGGGGGGGGGGGGGGGGG